>JAYWHL010000360.1:0-21918 GCA_043777715.1 Cytophagaceae bacterium
GAGAAAAATAAAAACCTAGATAAATCGATAGAGTTATTACAAATTTGGATGTTCCCAAACCAACGCAATGTTGAGCCAAGATATGATCAAATTACGTTAAAAAAGGAAGATAGAAAAAACGTATTTCAGCAAATCCTTTCTCCAAATCAAGACGATGAAGGCGTTTGGGTGCATCAAAACGCTTGGTTTAGCCTCGGAGTTTTTGAAAAAGGAATTGAAAAAAAATATGCTGTTAAAGACCCAAACAATGGTGTTTACGTTTTTGTGATTAAAGGAAGTGCTAACGTAAATGGTCAAATTTTGGAAAAAAGAGACGGTTTTGGAATTTGGGGCGTGTCAGAATTAGAGTTTAATTTTTTAGATAATGATACCGAAGTTTTGTTAATGGATATTCCGATGTAGGCAGATACGTTGGCATTTAGCTATTAGCTATCGGCTTGTAAATCAAGAGATTAAAGGTTATGAAATCGTCAATTATTTTCTTGAAAGTATTTAAAACAAAAAAATCTACCTTATTTGAGGTAGATTTTTTTGTTTTTATTTGGTTTTCAAACCTGCATTTTTCTTTGGAATAGTCTTCTTTTTTTCTTCAATCATTGTTTCAGAGGCCTTATGAATCGCCTTTCTGATGCGTTGATAAGTGCCACACCTACATATATTTCCAGACATGCCATAGTCTATATCAGTATCGTTCGGATTGGCATTGCTTGTTAATAAAGCCACCGCCGACATAATTTGCCCCGACTGGCAATAGCCACATTGAGGCACTTGTTCCTCAATCCATGCTTTCTGTACGGCGTGCATTGCTTCGGGAGTGCCTATGCCTTCTATGGTTGTTATTTTGGCATTTCCCACTGCCGAAACTGGATATGAACAAGACCTAATAGGCTGACCGTCAAGGTGTAACGTACAAGCACCGCATTGGGCAATGCCACAACCAAATTTCGTTCCTTTTAGGCCAACTACATCTCTAATTGCCCAAAGTAAGGGCATATCTGCGTCTATATCTACGGAATATTTTTTTGAATTTACAGTTAGGTTGAACTTTGCCATCGCATTAGTTTAATTTGAAATAAATAACTACGCTAATGTAATTTATTTCTACCCAATTTCAAAAATCATTCAAAAAAACGACCACTCTCCGTCTTTAAAAAATCCTCTAGTTTGATGTCTTCTTGTTTTAAAAAACCTGTTTGAGGTAGTTTATGGTCGGCTACCATTTCGATAACCGCCACCAACGAAGCAGCCGTTGTCCATGATATTGCCCGCCAATATTGGCCGTCAATTTCTTTTCTATGATAAGCCCTATAAAACTCTTCTCGCTCTATTTTTTCCTTTTTCCAACCTTCTACCACCGCATAAATATAAACTACGTCTTCTTGAACGGGCGGTTTTGCAGCCGTGAGAATATCCTCCAACAATTGTTTTTGATTTTTTAGAATCAATTCATACAATAAAAAACGCATTTGTTTACAATGCCCTGGGTAGCGAATGGTTTTATAATTTAAGGTATCTACTTGATTTTCAAGAGTTTCACAGAGTGTTCCAAGGCCCCCCGAAGTACTAAAGGCTTCAAATTCCTGACCTTCGATATTGATGATTTCTATGCCTTCGAGCGCAGGTACAAATTTTCGTTGGCCATTATGAATAACCTCGCAGTCGTTGATGTATTCGTTGATAACCCCCGCTGGTGACCACGTAAAAGAATAGCCCAGCAGGCCGTTTGGATATTTTGGCAAAGCCCCAACCCTTAATTCTATGTCTCTTAACTTAGTGAATTTTTTTGATAAATCAGACCCAATTATTCCGATGATACCAGGGGCAAGGCCACATTGGGGAGCCAAAATTCCTTTTGAGCCTTTTTGGGCTAATCCTCTAATAAAATTTGTGGTGGGTACGTCTTCGGTAAGGTCGAAATAATGTTTGCCATTTTGCCAAGCAATTGTGGCAATATTGATATTAAAATTATAAGGCATACAACTTACAACGGCATCGAAATTCGGAATTAATTGATTTAACAAATCAGAATCTTGGGCGTTTCCTTCAATACATTCAAAATCAATTTTATCCACTGGTTTTCTTATATCCAAACCTGTTACTTCAAATTTCTTGGATAACAATATCCCAACCAAAGTTCCCACTTTGCCCGTACCTATCAATAGTATTTTATTCATTTTTTAAGATTGGATTGTTTAGTTTTCTTCGTTTTTTTAATACCCTGTCGTTTACATTTCGGATATTCAAAATACAATTTCTCAATGTTTCGATTCAGTAAATTCGTATTTATCTTTTCGTCATTTCAAACAAATTAGTGGCTTGTTCGCCCAAAAACCCATCGAACCAAGTTTTTTGGCCATCAATTTCTATATAATTTCTTTCTGCTAATTCATAATAAGCATAACTCCATTTTAACGTCCCGAGGCTGCCATCATCTTCTATCACTGGACAATTTTCGTCAATAGCTTGCGTAGAGCTTTGTCTTAATTTACTTCCTTTCAAGCCTTCTATTTCTGGTTTAAGTGGAATACCTACCTCGGCCAAACCAGCCGTAGTAGTTTCAATATCAGGCCATTCAGCTATATTTTGATGGTTAATATAGGCCGTAAAATGATTGACCGAATTGCCGTGAAGGAGTGTCCAAGCTGCAAATTGCGAAACGGGATTCAAAGATAAAATCGTTGATTTTTTTACTGGATTCCACGGTCTTTCAAAAAACTTATCAAGGGTATCAACCAAGACCTCGGCCTCGTTTTGGGGCAATTCATTTTCAGTTTTTAGCTTCTCTAAAAATTCTCTAGGTTTGCCTTCCAAAACATCTTTGGTATTTTTTAAGGCCTCATTAATCAAATTTTGGGCTTCAATGGGCAGTAACGAAACCTCTAATTGGGTTACAAAAAACTTAGGAAAACTAAGTTCGGTAGGGTGCTGATAATGAAACGAATTGAGATGTTTGGTCGGAAAACTATACGGCGAAATTTTTTGATAGCCCAAAATCTCTAAAATTTCAGAAATGGCTTCAATTCCAGCTTTTTGACTACCAACATTGGTATTAAAAGTTCTAAACGCACAATGGTCGTTTACCACATTTCCGTTTTTTTGATTTACAATATCGACATATTTTTGGGCGTAACTAACTCTTTTGCAATACTTTATCCAAAGTTTTGATAAAAGATTTTCGAGAATTTGATTTTTTGTCATTTGATTATGTGTTTAGAAATAAAGTTTTCATGAACAATTTGATTTTTAAGGTTTTGATGTGTAAAGGTGGCAAACACTTAGGTAATTTAAAATTGAAAGTAATTGAATAGCTTCAAAATATCTATAACTTAAAAGCCATAAATTATTTATAAAAATCTGAATATCAACTCTTTGTATTCTTTGTTCCTTTGTGGTTTATTTTGTATTTGTACTTGATTTCTTGTATTTCAAGCCCAAAGCCAATGGCTACTCATACTGCTTATAACTCAAATTTAATACCCTGTGCCAGCGGTAGGTTGGTCGAATAATTGATGGTATTAGTTTGCCGTCTCATATAGGCTTTCCAAGCGTCCGACCCAGACTCTCTTCCGCCGCCCGTTTCTTTTTCGCCGCCAAATGCTCCACCAATTTCTGCCCCAGATGTTCCGATGTTAATATTTGCAATGCCACAGTCAGAGCCATTTGCTGATAAAAACAATTCGGCTTCTCTCATATTCAAGGTAAACAAGGCCGATGAAAGCCCCTGCGGAACATCGTTTTGTTGGCTAATGGCCTCAGATAATTCACTAAATTTTATGAGATATAAGATAGGAGCAAAGGTTTCGTGTTGAACAATCTCGTAATGATTTTCTACCAATGCAATACAAGGCTTTACATAACAACCTGACTGATAAGGCTCTCCCTCCAAAACCGATGGTTCAACTACAAAAATCCCACCTTGTTCTTTTACCTTTTGAGTTGCCTCAACATAGTTTTTAACAGCCAAGGTATCAATCAATGGCCCAACGTGAATTTTCGGGTTTAGGGGGTCTCCAATGTTTAATTGTCCATAAATTTTTATTAAACTTTCAATTAGCTTTTCAGCCATATTTTTATGCACAAAAACCCTCCGAGTGGTCGTACAGCGTTGGCCTGCCGTACCGACTGCTCCAAAAACAATGGCTGGAATTACTAAATTTAAATCTGCATTTTCGGAAACAATTACGGCATTGTTTCCGCCCAGTTCTAAAATGCTTTTGCCAAAACGTTCGGCAACTTTTGTGCCTACAATTCTACCCATTTTGGTAGAACCTGTTGCCGAGATTAACGCCACCTTTTTGTCTTCTACCAACCAATTGCCAACTTCGGCATCGCCTTGAATCAAACACGATAACCCTTCTGGTAAACCTTGACTTTCAATAATTTCGGACATAATATTTTGACAAGCAATGGCCGTAAGAGGCGTTTTTTCGGAAGGTTTCCAAATACAAACATTGCCACAAACCAAGGCGAGTGTGGCGTTCCAAGCCCAAACCGCAACAGGAAAATTAAAGGCTGATATAATTCCGACTACTCCCAAAGGGTGCCATTGTTCATACATTCGGTGTTGGGGGCGTTCGGAGTGCATGGTTTGGCCATATAATTGCCTTGAAAGTCCTACTGCAAAATCACAGATGTCAATAATTTCTTGAACCTCCCCAAGTCCTTCTTGAAGACTTTTGCCCATTTCGTAGCTTACCAACATTCCCAAGGCTTCTTTTTTAGCCCTAAACGCATCTCCCATTATCCTAACGATGTTCCCTCGAAGTGGGGCAGGGGTATTTTTCCAAATTTGGGCTGCCTCTTGTGCCGTTTTTGATATTTTTTGGTAGCTATCAAAATCCGTTGTACCGATTTTTGCTATTTTTTGACCATCTACTGGCGAATATGATTCAAAAAAACGTTCTGTATTTTGCCATTTTTTTCTACCCGTAGAATTTGCGAAATTAATTGGATTTATTCCTAATTGTTTTAAAACTTCTTGAATTTCCATTAGTAGTCTATTTTAGGTTTGAGAAATTTGAAAATTGTATTTTTGTAGCTGTATTGAGCAGCAAATATCAAAATTCAAACTTTAATAAGCAAATGTTTATGAACGTATTTATATATACGCATTCTTGTATTTATTGCATTTTTTCAAGGAAGAAAATTTTTAGCCTGTCCTAAAATTTTGAAGTATAGCACAAAACCATGAAAAAAAAGATTCAACATTTTTATAAAGCCTTTGTCCTTGAACTTTTAAATAGAAATGAGTACATTTGTGGATTATTCTTAGGTTTTAACCACAATTTGATACAAAACAATGGATATTTTTGAGAAAGTAGCCAATAATATGGGGCCAATTGGGCAATTTGCTTATATGTCCCACCAATATTTTACCTTTCCTAAACTTTCAGGAGAGATTGGCCCGCACATGACCTTTAATGGTAAAAAAATGTTGAACTGGTCGTTGAACAACTACCTAGGTTTGGCAAACCACCCAGAAGTAAGAAAAGCAGACGAAGAAGGTACGCAACAATATGGATTGGCGTATCCGATGGGTGCCAGAATGATGTCTGGAAATTCTGATTTGCACGAAGAATTAGAAGCCAAATTGGCTGCCTATGTTGGCAAAGAAGACGCCTTTTTGTTGAATTTTGGTTATCAGGGCGTAATGTCGGTGGTTGATGCCATGGTGGATAGGCACGATGTAATTGTCTATGATGCCGATTCTCATGCCTGTTTGATTGATGGTACAAGAATGCACATTGGCCAAACGTACAAGTTTTTACATAACGACATGGCTTCGTTAGAGAAAAACCTCCAACGAGCTACCAAAATTACAACCGAAAACCAACGTGGAGGTATTTTGGTAATAACCGAAGGCGTTTTTGGAATGTCAGGAAATTTGGGCAAGTTAGATGAGATTGTAAAATTAAAAGAAAAATATAATTTCAGACTCTTGGTAGATGATGCCCACGGTTTTGGAACAATGGGTGCAACGGGGTCGGGTATTCCAGAACACCTAGGCGTAACAGATGGTGTTGATTTGCATTTCTCAACCTTTGCAAAATCTATGGCAAGTATCGGTGCTTTTGTGGCTGCCAAAAAAGAGATTGTTATGTATTTGAAGTACAATATGCGTTCGCAAATTTATGCAAAAGCACTGCCGATGCCTTTGGTTGTGGGTGGTTTAAAGCGTTTAGAAATTATCCAGCGTGAACCACAACTAAGAGAAAATCTTTGGACGATTGTAAATGCACTACAAAAAGGATTTAGAGAACATGGTTTTAATATCGGTACTACGCAGTCGCCCGTAACGCCCGTATTTATGAACGGTACTTTCGACGAACTGGGGCTTACGGTTATGGTACGAGATATGAGAGAAAGAATGGGGATATTTTGCTCGATTGTGTCTTATCCAGTTGTTCCCAAAGGAGTAATCATTTTAAGAATTATTCCAACTGCGGTACATACTTTAGAGGACGTAGCTTACACGTTGGAGTGCTTTGCTGAGCTGAAAGAAAAACTAGATACTGGCTTTTATAATACCCTCAATAAAGGGTAAAATGTCAATATTGTACGATATTTTGATATTATTGTAGTTTTTTGATAAAATAAGTTTAAAAAAACATAAAAATTGTATATTCAAATTGGATATACAATTTTTTTTTATCTCTTTTGCACAAGGATAATAAGTTTAACAATTTTCAAACTCTAAAATTAAACCATCATGAACAGATTTGCGGAAGTAAAAAATCTAATCATGTCGCTAGAAGGCGATTTCAACAAGTTCTATGACCAAGGCAACCAAGCGGCTGGAACAAGGGTACGTAAAGGTATGCAAGACCTTAAAACTCTTTCTCAAAATATCCGTTCGGAAGTTCAGGATATGAAAAACAAAGCTGCTGCAAAATAATTGATTGCAGTCAAAAGCAAAAAGGACTCGAATTTCGAGTCCTTTTTGCTTTTTAAATCAAACGAGCAATTTGCCGCCATTTTTATCTTTTTACTACCTTAAAATCTATTCTTGGAATACCTGTGCTTCTGCCTCGGCCTTCGGCATCTAGCCTCACCATGTTGATTCCTTTTGAGGCCAATACCAATTTAATAGCGTTTGCCCTTTTAAACGATAAACTTCTGGCTTTTAATGAATCGGCAGTCTTGCCCACATACCCTGAAATTTTGATTTGAGCATTCGGAAACTTGATCAATACCTTTACCAATTCGTTGATTTTGGCATCAGAACTTTGGCTAAGATTGGTACTGGCTAGGTCGAATTCAAGGTTTCCATAACTAAACATTTTCCCTTTCACTGCCGATGTGTCGGCCAAATAACTAGCTAGTTGGTCGGCTGTTCCGCCTGCGGTTAGGCCAAGGTTGATTACAGGAGCTTTTGGGGCTGGTGCTGTTTCGATTGGTTTAGCTATAATTTGCGTACCTTGACTTGAATCTTCGAGTACTGCCGAACCACTGGCAAGGGTATCTATTGTGTTTTTTAGGCTATCTATTGGCATTTCTACCGCTTCTTCGGTAGGTTCTATGATTGGCGATTCGGTAGGTTTTGAAAAATACCAATAGCTTACACCTATTAATGCAAGCAATGAGATAACTCCGATTAAAATATTTTTGATTGGTATTCCCCCAAAACCATTGCCAGAGGTATCGTCCTCATAGTCGCTTATTTTTATAGATGGTTTTTTAGAACTATTTGTAGGCTGAATATTTGAATTTTCAAGAAACTCTTTAATTCCTAAAATTTCAATCGTTTTTTCTAATAGTTCAGGTTTTGTTTCAGAAATCAAATGTTCTTTTTGGTCGGCCAACAAACTTATTAATGCCGTGGCTGTTTTTTCTGAATTATTGATGGTTTTGCCTATTCCGTCCAACACCAAGGGCGTACCAATACCCAACAAAGTTACGGCAGACGAATTTCTGATTTTAGAAAAACTCGAAACTGTACTGATAATTATACTTTTTTTATCGGGGGTTAGCAAACTAAATAGGGTGCTTCCTCGCTGCCCAATTTTTACTATATCGTCTTGCTTGGCATTTTCTAAAAGCGACTTGGTAAGGCTACCATCATATTTTTCTTGATTGATAATATTGAGGATAGACGTAGCCCCCATTTCGGTAGATGACCTTTTCATAAAACTGCCAAGCAATACACTCATCAATGATTCAAGAGCTATTTTGGTTTTTTGAGGGTCTTCTGAAATTTGATTGGCAACAATTTTTACTAGTTCTGGACTAATGTTTTTCTTTAATTCTGCAATAATGTTCATAATAATTAAAAATTTAAGGTGCAATTTACCAATAAGCTAACGAAGGCTGGTTTAATTTTAATTAATATTTGTTGAAAAATACAAAAATTTGTTTTCTAGGAATTATAATAGTAGTATTTCAAGATTTTCGATAAATTTGTCGCAATGCTTCGTTAGCATCAAAATACAATTTTCTCATAGTTCTCTTCATTTATTGTTTTCTTACTTTTCCTCTATTCTTTAAAAATGTCCACATCTTCAAGTTCAGGTCTCAAAAGTATTATTTTAGCTTCATCAGTAGGTACGCTCATCGAATGGTATGATTTTTATATATTTGGAAGTTTGGCTACTATTCTTTCAAATCAGTTTTTTCCTAAAGAAAACCCCACTGCCGCTTTCTTAGCCACTTTGGCCACTTTTGCGGCAGGGTTTGTGGTTCGACCTTTTGGAGCATTATTTTTTGGAAGATTGGGCGATATTGTTGGTCGTAAATATACCTTTATGGTAACTTTGGTATTGATGGGCGGTGCCACTTTTGCCATTGGTTTAGTACCCAAATACGAGACCATTGGATTCTTTGCCCCGCTTATAGTGCTTATTTTGAGGCTTTTACAAGGGCTTGCCTTGGGCGGAGAATATGGCGGTGCGGCCACGTATGTAGCCGAACATTCGCCCGAAGGCCAACGAGGTTTTTGGACATCTTGGATTCAGATTACAGCCACGGCGGGTTTATTTATTTCGTTGGGAGTAATTTTAATTACCAAAAATGCCATGGAAAAAGCCAATTGGGAAGATTGGGGCTGGCGGATACCGTTTTTGGTCTCTATTATTATGGTTTTTGTTTCGGTTCTGATTCGTAAAAATATGGCCGAATCGCCTCTTTTTGCAAAAGCAAAGGCCGAGGGCAAAACCTCTGTAAATCCCTTGAAAGAATCGTTTGGAAATAAACTAAATTTCAAATTTGTGTTGTTGGCTTTGTTTGGTGCTACCATGGGGCAGGGCGTGGTTTGGTACACTGGTCAGTTTTATGCCCAAACATTTTTGCTTAAAATTATGAATATTGATTTTGACCAAGCAAATTCCTTGTTAATTATTGCCTTGATGTTGGGTACGCCATTTTTTGTGTTTTTTGGCTGGCTTTCTGATAAAATTGGACGTAAACCCATCATGCTAACGGGTATGCTTTTGGCGGTTTTGTGTTACAGACCCATCTACGAAAAAATGTATCAGACCATAAACTTGGAAAATAAAAAAGAAATAATATCAAAAACGAAAATAGACACAAAAAATGAGATTGCTTCTAAACTGAATAAAGTTGATTGTCAAATTACAACGACCGAAATGAATTTTGAAGACGGTACGACCTGTAAAATAGTGAAGAAAGAACAGATTGGTAAAGGAAATGCCCAAAAAGTTGAAAGTACTAAAGTTGTAAAAATCAACCAATCAGATAAATGGACGTTGATTTGGTTGATTTTTTGTCAATTATTTTTTGTAACCATGGCTTATGGCCCAATTGCCGCCTACTTGGTTGAGTTATTTCCTGTCAAGATTCGATACACCTCCATGTCTTTACCCTATCACATTGGCAATGGGGTTTTTGGGGGACTGATGCCCGCCATTGCTACCTACTTGGTTGGTCAGGCAAAGGATTTACAATCGCCAAATTTTTATTTATCGGGTTTAACTTATCCCATCATTATTGCCAGTATTTGTTTCGTTATTGGGCTACTTTATAGTCCGCCCGAATCTAATGGCCGATTTACGATTCCTTTTATTAAACCGCTCAAAAGAGTACTTGGTTTCGTTTGGATTATTTTGGCAGTAGCAACCGCCTATTTTGGAATTTGGATACTGGGCATTCCAAAAATTACCTCGGGTATTCAAGAGGATTTGGTTTTTGGAATTATCATTATGTTTGTCCTTACGCCAATTGTTACGGGAGGCTTGTTGATTTTTGGAAAATATGCCCTAGAAGGAGCGTATGATAATGAAGCTGTTTAAACTTTTAATTTTAGCTCAAAGAAATAAGTTTAAACAGCTTCAATCAATTGATACGAAAAATTACGTTTTCATTTTCTTTTTCTTAGCCGCAGGAAACAGAATATTATTCAGTATCAGTCGATAGCCTGGCGAGTTTGGGTGTAGTGCCAAGTCGGTTGGTTCTTCGCCCACGGTATGCTGGTAGTCCTCAGGGTCGTGGCCACCATAATACGTCCAAAAGCCTTTTCCAAAAGTTCCATTGATATATCTAGCCTCTCCCAAAGACCTGTTTTCGCCCAATACCACAACTTCGGGTTTGATTAAACTTTTCTTAAACGAGGTAGTTTGGCCCATAAATCCCTTGATGGTAGTTTCGTGGTTTTGGGTAAGCATGGTTGGAATGGGGTCCCATTTGGCCGAAAACTGAAAGAGATTAAAAAAATCATTGGGTTCGCCAACGGGTCGTGGTCTAAAATTGGGGGCGTTGGGGTCGTTTGGAAAATTATCAATATCCGAAAACTCTACGATGTAAGGATTCGTGATAACCTGAAAATCTTTAAAAGCCATTGTATTGTCATAATTCATTTTTTGAACAGCACCAGCCTCGGCAGGGTCGCCGTCATAAAATGACTCAACAATGTCAGTAGCATAAGCCGCCAACGAAATATCAAAAGTGTCGGTAGCGTTGCACATAGCAAACATATACCCCCCGCCCGACACAAACTCTTGTACTTTTTTGGCCACGTTGCCCTTTAGTTGCGAGATTTTTTGATAGCCAAAAGCCTTTACATTTTTTTCGTCTTCTCTCTTTTGTGCCTGATACCATGGATAATCTTTATATTGATAAAATCGCCCCATTTGGCCTGTAAAATCTTCGTGATGTAGGTGTAGCCAGTCATATTCTGGTAATTTACCTTTGAGAACTTCTTCATCAAAAACAGTTTCATAAGGGATTTCCGCATAAGCCATCACTAGCGTTACGGCATCGTCCCAAGGTTGTTTTGTTTTTGGGGAATATACCGCCACTTTAGGTGCTTTTTGTAATTTAACTACATCTCCATTTACGTCATTTTTGGCGAGTTCGGCTCTGATACCCGCCGCTTGGCCTTCCGAAATTACTTCATAACTTACGCCTCTGACAATCAGCTCGTTTTCAAACTTTTGGGCTTGCATAAACATAAACGAACCTCCTCGGTAATTCAATAACCATTCCACTTCGGTTTCATGAGTTTTGAGTACCCAATAGGCAATTCCATAAGCCTTTAAATGGTTTTTTTGTGAATCGTCCATCGATATCAATATCTGATTGGCAGAAACACGGGCAGATAAGGCAATAAAAATGATAAACGGAAAAAGAAAGCGTCTCATTGGTTTCGGTGTTTTGGAGGGCTATTTGTAATTTTGACAATAATTAAAATCATAATTAAAACGAATTACCTACAAATATAGTGCTAAGTTTTTAAGCCTATGTAAAGGTATTTTTTTTCAAACCAATAAAGCTATGAATTTACTAGAAAACATACGAGAAGGCCTCCGTTCTATCAGTGCAAATATGCTAAGGACTGTTCTCACGGCTATGATTATTGCCATTGGCATAACATCGTTAGTAGGTATCTTAACCGCCATTGATGGTATTCAAGGCTCGGTCGATAATAGTTTTGCCGACCTTGGGGCAAATACTTTTGATATTAGAAATCCTCAAATGTGGCGAAGACGCTCGGGAGGCAAGATGGACCACCGTTATCCTGTGATTGCTTTTAGAGAGGCTGTGATGTTTAAAGAGAAGTTTGGACGTGACGCAACGATTAGTCTTTCGAGCCAAATAACGGGCATTGCCCAAATCAAATATCTTTCGCTAAAAACAAACCCTAATATTCCGATTATTGGAGCCGATGAAAATTTTTTAGGAATGAAGGGCTTTAAACTCACAAAAGGGCGAAATTTTTCTCCGTCAGATTTAGAAAATTCAGCTAACGTAACCATCATAGGCGATGAAATTGCAAAGAAGATTTTTCCAAAACAAAATCCGATTGGCCAAGAAGTAACGGCCTTGGGGCGGAGGTTTCAGGTAATTGGCGTTTTAGAAAAAAAAGGAAGTTTGACGGGTGGAAGCGAAGACCGTATGTTTATCGTACCTATCGAAAACGGCAGGGCAATGGGTGCCAACCGAACGCTTTCGTTTGATTTAACAACTTCTGTGCCGTCCAAGGAAGATGCGGAGGTTATTATGGCCGAAGCCCAAGGGATAATGCGAAGAATAAGGGGCGATTTGAATGGCCAACCCGATTCGTTTGAGATAGAAAGAGCTGATTCGGTGGCCAAGGATTTTGAACAAATTACTGGTTTTTTAAGGATAGGAGGCTTTTGCATTGGCTTTATTACCCTGCTGGGTGCGGCCATTGCCTTGATGAATATTATGATGGTGTCGGTTACGGAACGTACTCGTGAAATTGGCATCAGAAAATCACTGGGAGCAACGCCTATGAGAATAAGAGAACAATTTTTGATAGAAGCTATCGTGATTTGTATTCTTGGCGGAATCGGTGGTTTAATTTTGGGAATTGGCGTTGGAAACCTAATAGCTGGTCTCGTTTTTGATAACTCTAGCTTTATCGTTCCTTGGGTTTGGATGATAATGGGAATCGTGGTTTGTGTTGTAGTTGGTTTAATATCAGGGGTTTATCCTGCTATCAAAGCCTCAAAACTCGACCCTATCGAATCGTTGAGGTATGAATAAAATCAATTGAAAAAAGGAGTAGAAACTCTTTTTTTCAAAAATATTTGAACAGTGTTTTAAAAATCAAATCCCCTCTTTAGTCCAATATTTGATTAAAGAGGGGATTTTTTTAGTAACTAATTGAATAAAACTAGGTTGCTCTTTTAATTTCGTAATTGTTTGTATATCAAGTATATAGCTTATTGCTTAAAGTTTTTTAGCTGAGTACTGGCAAATTTATTAAAAATAGCCTAACTCAGAGATTTGTCGAAGAAAATTGCTTTCGCAAAGGTGTTTGGTGAGCCATCAAACACGGGAAAGCACTCCATCACTCAGGTTATTTAGCTTAATTAAACCATACTCAATGGTAAATTTCTTTGTCTTTTTCCTGTCAATTTAAAGATAGCATTAGACAATGCAGGGGCAATAGGAGGCAGGCCAGGCTCGCCAACACCGCTTGGGGCTTCGGTGTTTTCTATGATATGAATCTCCATTGTTGGGCTTTCGTTCATTCGTAACACTTGATAGGTATCATAATTTTGCTGCATGGATCTACCGTTTTCAAAAGTAATACCACTTTTTATGGCCGCCGTTAGCCCCATAATGATATTTCCTTCGGTTTGGGCTTTTACATTGTCAGGATTGACGGCAATGCCACAATCTATCACAGAAACCACTTTTTTGACTTTAATTCCTTCTTTTGTTTGTTCAACCGTAACCACATGGCCACAAATAGTACCAAACGACCTAGCAATTGCAATACCTTTGGCTTGCGTTAGAGGTAGTTTTTGAGTAAACCATTCCGATTTTTCGGCTAGGGTTTCAAGTACTTTCATAAATCTAGGCGACTCACTAAACATCTCTTTTCTGAAAGTGACGGGGTCTTTTTGTGTGGCATGAGCCAATTCATCAATAAAACTTTCGTGGCCAAAGGCATTCGTTGATGAATAAACCGACCTCCACCAAAGTACTGGAATGGTAGTTTTGTTTTGTTTAAAACTCCGTTTTATGTTGGGTATCTGTAAAGGGCTATCTTCTTTACTAACAGTTTCTTCGGCCCAGTTGTCGGGTTTATTATTGAGGTTGGCCTTAAATATTTGCCCCTGTAACGATTCCCCCAAAATTTTGTGATGCAAAGCCTCAACTTTACCCGTTTCGTTGATTCCAGCTTCCAAAACGTTTAACATTCCTGGGCGAAAAGGCCCTTGGGTCATGTCGTCTTCTCTTGTCCATAAAACTTTTACGGGGGCATTCATCAGTTTTGAAAGATGAACGGCTTCTTTCAAAAAATCTAAATAGGCTTTTCGTCCAAAAGCTCCACCCAAAAACGTAACATTTACCTTTATTTTATCTTTTTTTATTTTTAAATAGTTAGCCAATTCGTTTATCACACCGTCAGGTCCCTGAAAAGGCCCCCAAACTTCTACCGAATCGCCCATAAAATGTGCCACGGCATTCTCTGGCTCTAAAGGTGCATGAGCCAAAAACGGTGTTTGGTATTGAGCGGTTAATTTTTTTGGAGAATTGACATACGTTTTATCAAAATCGCCATTCTTGTCAGGATAATCATAAGCAGGTTCTGTTGCCATCTTGGCTAATTCTTCAAAATATTGATTGGTAGAAACCGCCCCAAATTCAGTAGTATCCCATTTTACTTTGAGGGCTTTGCGGCCTTTCAATGCCGCCCAATAATTACTGGCAATCACAGCCACGGTTTCTACGGTTTTATGTGGCATGGCTCTTTCCGACCTTAGAACCTTAATCACGCCACTTACTTTCAGCGTTTCAGAATCGTCAATTGATATAATTTTGCCATCTATCACTGGGCAATGTTCAACACTGGCATACAGCATATTTGGAATTTCGACATCTATTCCAAAAATAGCTTTTCCGTTTACCTTTGAAGGAATTTCGGGTCTTGGAATACTTTTACCGATTAATGTAAAATCTTTAGCATCTTTTAATTTTGGGCTTTTAGGTACGTCCAACTTAGCAGCCTCATCAACCAATTCGCTATACAAATAACTTTTTCCACTAGGTTTGTGATATACTTTCGCTAGTTTGGCATAACATTCTTCTGTTGAAACGTTCCATTTTTTGGCAGCAGTGCTAACCAACATTTCTTTTATGGCCGCTCCAGCTTTTCGCATTGGTAACCATCGAGACGTTACCGACGAACTCCCTCCCGATAATTGCCCGCCGTATTTTCCCTGCCCATCAGTTTGTTTGATGCTTACTTGGTCTAGGCTTACCTCTAGTTCCTCGGCCAAAAGCATTGGCAAACTTTGCCACGTACCTTGCCCCATGTCTGGCCTTGGATTAAAGAGCGTTATTTGCCCAGTACTATCCATCAATATATAGGGATTAAACTCCAGTTGCCCAAAAACTAAATTTAACTTAACAGGTTCTAAATCAGTACTATTAGCATCTGAACTTTTCAGCCCAATTGCCAGAACACCTAGTATTGTACTCGTATTTTTTATAAAATTTCGTCTTGTTGATATAGCTTTCATATTTGATATGTTAGAATTTTAAACAATTTAGGCATTTATTTGAAATCTATTACAATCTTAATTTTGTTTTGGTTGAATGCCATTAATTAGCCATTGCAAATGGCTTGAAATGCAGAATTTTATTATACCGATTCCTAAGTTCCAAGTACATATCTTATTAAAAAATCTTAAATTTAGACCAAATTCCTTCTTTTAACGTTTTCCTTAAAACATTCAAACATAAATTAACATGAAAAAAAACCTTTTGATTTTGAGTTTATTCTTAGCTTTTCAAGCCTCTGCCCAAAAATTCGGATTTAGGGCGGGTGCCAATTTTTCTAAATTTACAACAGGCGATTTTTTAACCACAAGGCTCAATGCCAATGGTTCGCCTGCATTAAATCTAAACGGTAAAGTGATTAGTGATAATATTAAAGAAAGTTTAGATTCAAGATCTGGCTTTGTGGCTGGTTTTTGGTTTAGATTGGGGAGGTCTTTATATATTCAGCCCGAAGTTTTGGTTTCCACAAAACAAGGTACTTTTGATATTATTAAAAACGGAAGCACTACGCCAAGCCCAGTTGATGTTAAATTGACTACTTTAGACGTTCCTTTGCTTTTTGGAATGAAGGCAAATTTTTTAAGATTGAATGCAGGCCCGATGATGTCGCTAAGGTTGAGTAATGACCAAAGTTTGGTGGCATCTCTCAAAGAATATACCAATTCGTCGTTAGATAATGTTTTTGCAAAATCGGTTTGGAGTTATCAAGCTGGAGGAGGCATAGACATCGGCACGGTAAGTTTTGATTTGCGATACGAAGGTTCGCTTTCAGACGTATCAGCCCTTAATCTAAGTTCGGTGGCGGGGTCTAATCAGTTTTCACAACGAAGCAAGTCTTGGCAAGCAACGTTGGCCTTCAAAATATTATGATTACTTGGTTTAAATTGTTAAAGGCGAATCAATTGTTGATTCGCCTTTTTTTATACGCTTTTTTTAAAAGAAATTCAAATTATTATGAAATTGTCCGTGAAAACAAACCTGCTTTTTGATAAAATACAATTATGTAAATCTAAGTTGTTGATTAGCTTACATGATTTTACAAAAATGAGATTTTCCTAAAAAATAGCCTCAAAAAAAACTTTTAAAATGATAAAAATAAATTTCTAGGCTTTGATAGATGAATATAAACCCCGATTGCTCGAAATAATGATTTCAAAGTGTTTTATATGAAAAAATTAAACTATTTAAATAATAATTTGCTTTTTTTTAGGCAGAATTATATTCGTTTTTAACTTAATAACTTTTTGTGCTATTAGCTAAGTATTTGATTATTAGAAACTTTTATCTCAATTTTGAACGTTTTAATAGCAAAATAATAGCAATTACCATGAAAGTCCTAGCCTCTTTGCTTCTGATGTCTATGCCACATACCGAAGCCCTCACCAAACCAAGCAGTATGTTAATTTACAGTGTTGGTATGATTGCCATCGTTTGTTTGGCAGTCGGCTATTATTTTTCTAAACAAAGAAACGTTTGGGTAAATTCTTCGGCCATTGTACAAGGAACAATTGTAGATGTTTATAGAAAATATCTCAGACATGACAAATCGGGTAATCAACCTTTATATTTTCCAACCGTGGTTTTTAATGTGGACGGTAATCGTTTTCAAACCGTAGCCAATTACGGTACGCAACATCTTTATAGAGAAGGCGACAAGATTGATGTTAGGTACAATCCAAAAAATCCAAGCCAAGCAAAAATAGGTAACGAAAACGCCCCAGGTATTAACCCATCTGTGATGTATGGCATTGGCGGAGTTCTTGGCCTTTTGGTGTTGGTTATGTCGTTATAATTGGCTTTTGGCAATTGGCTTAAAATGCATAATATTTTATTTCTGATAATGTTTATTTCTTTTCAACATTTTCTAATTTAAAACCCAAGAGAGCGGAATGATTTTCATTCCGCTCTCTTGGGTTTTAAACCTAATGTATTCAAATTTTAGTCCGTAATTGCTTGATAAACAAGGTTTTCAAACTTTTCGTATAAATCGTTTTGATGGGTGGTTGGATAAATTTGAGTCATTAAAACGGCAATGATTTTTTCTTTGGGGTCTATCCAAAACAAAGTATTGTAAAACCCTCCCCAGCCTAATCGCCCAACCGACCCCAGTTTGTGAAAAGCACTTTTATCAGTTTCGATAGAAAACCCAAGGCCAAATTTTGCTCCATTTGCTCCAAAATTTACTTCTCCTATTTGGTTGTTTTTCATCAATTCAATAGATTTTCTGCTCAAAATTCTTGTTCCCTCAAACGTCCCTTCGTTCAAAATCATTTGCATAAAATTGATATAATCTCCTGCGGTTGAGGTTAAACTACTCCCACCCGAAAGATACGTTTTTGCCCCACGAGTAGGAAAATACAAGCCTTTTGCTTGCGGAAAACTCATGGCGTCTATCACTTTTCCGTTAATTTCGGTATAAACATGAACCAACCGTGATTCGTCGGTTTCAGGTCTGAAAAAGTGGGTGTCTTTCATTTTCAAAGGTTTCAAAATTCTCTCTTCACAAAATTCAGCATAGTTTTTTCCTGATAATATTTCTACCAAATAACCCGCAACATCTAACCCCAGCCCATACGTCCAAGCCTTGCCTGGGACGTGGTTTAAGGGAAGTTTTGCCAAAATCTTAACTTTTTCGGCAATGGTTGCGGCCTCTGTTGATGCACCGTCTAGGATTTTGTATTTACTAAAAATCGCCCCCATCGTTTTTGGATTTGTAAAACCATAGCCAATTCCAGAGGTATGGCTCAATAATTGTCTGATTGTTATTTCCGTTCCTGCGGGTTCGCTTGTCCAAGTGGTATCTTTTGGGTTAAAATCTTTCAATACCGTTGGATTTTTAAATTCTGGAATGTACTTACTCACAGGTTCGTCCAAGAGGTATTTTCCTTCTTCGAGTAAAATCAACATGGCAACCGTTGTGATGGGCTTGGTCATGGAAGCAATCCTAAAAATATCGTCTTTCTTTAGGGCTTGTGTGCCAATTCCACTCACGCCGTTGGCATGGCTATAAACAATTTTACCATTTCTGGCCACAATTGCTACCGCCCCGTGAATCCACTTTTGGTCTAAATGATTTTTGAGATGTTCGTCAATTTTGGTTAATCTTAGGCTCGACATTCCCGTATCTTCGGGCTTTGCCATTAGTAAATTTTGGCCTTGTACTTTCGTGAAAAATAGAAATAAGATTATAAAATAAAAAATGTTTTTCATGTCGATTTTGAGATTAAGGATTTGACTGTTAGTGATTTATGATGATTTTTTTGTAAATTTCAGTTTAGCTTTTAACTTGAATAGTACTGTAATTTCATTCAATTTCAAACTACTTCTTTGTATTGCATGAGGTGTAATTGGGCATAATAACCATCAAGTGCAAGGAGTTCTTCGTGGTTGCCTTGTTCCATTATTTCGCCTTTATTCAAAACAATAATTTTATTGGCACTTTGGATTGTCGAAAGCCGATGGGCAATTACGATAGACGTTCGGCCTTTCATTAATTTTGAGATGGCATTCTGAATCATCTCTTCGGTTTCGGAATCAACCGATGATGTGGCTTCGTCCAAAATTATAATTTTTGGGTCATATACCAAAGCCCTCACAAACGAAATCAGTTGCCTTTGGCCAACCGAAAGCGTTGCTCCTCTTTCCATAACGTTGTAATGATACCCTTCGGGGAGGCGTTCGATAAAATCGTTAGCTCCTACCAACGTTGCCGCTTGTTTTACTTTCTCGAAACTGATGTTGGGGTCGCCCAAGGTAATATTGTTGAGAATGGTATCAGAAAACAAAAAAACATCTTGCAAAACCACTCCGATTCTACGTCTTAGCCAAGACAATTCATAGTCTAACAAATTTTTTCCGTCTATGATAATCTCTCCTTTTTGAATTTCATAAAACCTACTCAAAAGATTAATGGTCGAGGATTTTCCTGCCCCTGTAGCTCCAACCATCGCAATCATTTCGCCTTGTTTCACTTCAAAACTAATGCCCTTCAAAACATAATTATCGTCGTTGTAGGCAAACCAAACATCTTTGAATGTTACGTTACCTTCAAGGTTTTCAGGCTGATACGTTCCATTGTTCACAACGTATTCGTCCGAATCCAAGAGTTTTAATATCCTGTCGGTACTCACCACGCCCATTTGTAAAGTATTAAAACGGTCGGCGAGCATTCTGATTGGTCTAAAAAACAAGTTAATAAACATGATAAAGGCCGTTAAGGTGCCATAACTTGTTTCTTGATTCAAGATTGCCTTTGCTCCCCACCAAACTATCAGACCAGTCCCCATGGCCGCAATTACGTCTGCAACGGGGTAATAAACAGAATAATAGAGGATAGAGCGAATATTGGCTTTTTTGTGTTCGTTGTTTATTTCCTTAAACTTTTTTAGTTCAATCGCCTCACTACCAAATATTTGAACGATACTCATTCCCGTAATGTGTTCCTGCACAAACGAGTTGAGATTTGCCACTGCCGTTCTTACTTCGTTAAAAGATTTTTTGACTTTTTCCTTAAAAATATATGTAGAAACCAACATAAACGGAATGGTACTCAATGACATAAGCGATAGCCGCCAGTCGGTATAAAACATAACGCCGATGATTAAAAACAACTGCAAAATGTCGCCAGCAATATTGGCAAAGCCGTCAGAAAACACTTCTGAAAGGGTTTCAATATCCGAAATAGTTCTGGTAACGAGCCTTCCGATGGGTGTATCGTCAAAAAATTTAAGCCTTAATTGCAAAATTTTGTCATATAACTGTACCCTAAAATCCTTGATAATGGCTTGGCCAATCCAACCAGCCAAATAAGTAGATGAAAATTGAATAAGCCCCGAAACTACCAAAATGCAAATCATCAAAATTAGCATATTGCTAAGGCCCTGATAGTTAGCTTGACTGATGTAATTATCAATCGTATAGCGAATAAGCAAGGGCATAATGGGCGACAAAATTGCCGAAAGCATTATCAAAAAAACAAGTAAATAAAATTGTGATTGATAGGGGATAATAAATTCAAATAATCTTTTGATGATTTTCCAATCAAAGATTTTGCCAGAGGGTTTTTCTTTGTTCAATTGTGATTGCGTTTTTTGTGTTTAATATTAATGAGGAAATATTTTTTATTTGCCTATCAAAAAAACTCTTATATTTCGTCAAAAGTTCATAGTTCTTTAATCCTGCCTTGTTATGAATCTGTTTTTGAGTCTTTGTATGGGTATTGGCTTATCTGCTTGTTGTGGTTTTAGGATATTTATCCCTTTACTAATCAGCAATATAGCCTATTTATTGGGTTTTGGGATTCCCAATCAGGGTTTCGAGTTCATGGCTTCTTGGTTGGCTTTTGGTATTTTATTTACGGCAGCAATCTCCGAAATTTTGGCGTATTATATTCCTTTTGTGGATAATCTTTTAGATAAAATTGCTTTACCAATTACGATTATGGCGGGGACATTCATCACGGCGTCGTTGATAGAAAACCAAGACCCAACCATAAAATGGATTTTAGGTCTAATTTTGGGCGGAGGAACGGCGGGAACAATTCAGTTGAGTACAAATTTAATAAGGTTGGGGTCATCTACCTTAACAGGCGGCATGGGAAATGCCCTTTTTGCCAGTATCGAAAACACACTTTCTGCGTTTATATCCATTCTAGCCCTATTTTTCCCCGTTTTGATTGCCTGTTTTGTTATCCTTTTTCTGCTTTATTTCATTAAAAAAAAGAAAAAGCTGATTAAAGCCTGATTTATAAAAAAGATACAAATTCCAAATTTATTTTAAAATTGAAATAACCTAAGTGTATTCTTTGTGTGCTTTGTGCCTTTGTGGTTAATCTGTATTTGTTGTTTCATGTGTCTTATTTATTCTTCAAATATTTCGTAATTTCTTTAACATTTTTGATCTTAATCGAATCAAAATAATCACTATTTCCTAAAATAGAATGGATTCCCAAGGGTTCGGTTTTGGTTGGAATGGTAAATGTTTTAACTCCCAACATTGATGATTCTATCAAGGCCGTACTGGTAAAACCAATTACTAAATCCGAATTGATGATGGCTTCTGCAACTGATGTTTCGAGGGGTATTATCTCAATGTCATTTCCGAAAGCTCCTTGTTCTGTTTGTCTTGGATGATTTTTAAGTTGTATTGAAATCTTTTTTTTTGATAAACTTTTGATAAATAATTCTAGCATTTTAACGACCTCTTCCTCTATTTCGGCAATTGGCTGATTAATTATCAATACTTTATAAATATTATTATTCCTAGATATACTTTTAGTTTTTAATCGTTTCAATTCCGAAATTCCATTGATTATCAAGGCTTCTTTTGTATAAAAACCATTTTTAAGAATTTCTGAATAAAAAAACGAATCATAAACCATTACGAAATTTGGCTTGGCTATGGCTTGTGAATATAGGTGTAGTTTTT
>JAYWHL010000361.1:0-21916 GCA_043777715.1 Cytophagaceae bacterium
ATTAAAATTCTGAATAACAACATTTTTTGATACATATTCAGAATAAAATTTGGCTAAATTTTTAAAACTAAAAATAGTTAGACTTTTTACACAACCCCACCAAATTCTTAGCAATTAACAGCCTCCAACCTTAGAGGGGAGTATCAATTATAGTCTTTAAGTCTTAAACAACGGAGTTAATTACCTGTATTTCAAGTCGATAGCTAAAAGTCATAAGCCGAAAGCTACAAATATCAACAAATATGAAAGTTACGATAGACAACATCGTCATAGACGTAGAACCAGGAACAACCATTATGCAGGCAGCTCGCCAAATAGGCGAACACGTTGCCCCGCCCGCCATGTGCTATTACGAACCCCTCAAAGGGTCGGGGGGCAAGTGCCGTGGTTGCTTGGTAAAAGTAACGGCAGGGTCCGAAAAAGACCCTAGGCCAATGCCCAAACTTGTGCCTTCGTGCATAACTGCCATTCAAGAGGGCATGGTAGTAGAAAACACCATTAACGAACAAGTACTAGAAGCCCGTAAAGGTATTGTAGAGTTTTTGTTGCTGAACCACCCCCTCGACTGCCCTGTATGCGACCAAGCGGGCGAATGTCATTTACAAGACTTTGCCTTTGAGCATGGCCGCCAGCAAACTCGTACGGTTGAAGAACGAAATACCTTTGACCCCGTCGATTTAGGGCCAAACATTAAGCTCAATATGAATCGCTGTATATTGTGCTATCGCTGTGTTTACACCGCCGACCAACTCACCGATGGCCGTGTGCATGGCGTGATGAATCGTGGCGACCATGCCGAAATAAGTACGTACATAGAAAAAGCCATAGATAATGATTTTTCTGGGAATATGATAGACGTTTGTCCAGTTGGAGCATTAACCGACAACACCTACCGTTTTAAAAGTAGGGTATGGTTTTCTAAGCCTGTTGATGCCCATCGTAATTGTGATAAATGCTCGGGCAAGGTACAGTTATGGTACAAAGGCAATGAGGTAATCAGGGTAACGGCACGCAAAAACCAATGGGGCGAGGCCATTGAGTTTATTTGTAATACGTGTCGTTTTGATAAAAAAAATACAGAAGATTGGACCATCGAAGGGCCGTCGGCAGTGAAGGCTTCGTCGGTAATATCAGCTAATAAATATACTGCTAACCTCATAAAACCAAGCTATCCCCTAAAGCAGGCTGCCGAACAATACAAGCAAATTGACGACAAAAGACAAGTTTCGGAGTTATTGATAGAAAAATGAGAAGCGAGAAGGTAGAAGCGAGATTTGATTAAAGCGATGTTTATGAGCAATCAAATACGCTAACTTAAATTAAAAAGCCTAAAGCCTAAAGCCAACAGCCTAAAGCTATAATACAAAACAAAAAACATGGAATTAAATATTTTTATTGCCCACTCCCTCATCATCGTTACGGTTTTTGCCATTACCTTGGGCATTGCGGCCTACTCTACCTACTTTGAGCGGAAAATTGCTGCCTTTCTCCAAGACAGAGTAGGTCCCGACCGTGCAGGGCCTTTTGGTATATTACAACCCTTGGCCGATGCAGGCAAGATGTTTTTTAAGGAAGATTTTATTCCTGCCATGGCCAACAAATGGCTATTTATTGCTGGGCCTTGCTTGGCCATGTTTACGGCCTTGATGTCGAGTGCGGTGATTCCTTGGGGCGATACCCTCATTTTGGCCGATTACGTATTGCCCCTCCAAGGCATTGAGGTAAACGTAGGCGTACTTTGGATTTTTGGTGTGGTGTCGCTGGGTGTTTATGGCGTGATGATTGGCGGCTGGGCATCAAACAATAAATTTTCGTTGTTGGGAGCTATTAGGGCGGCTTCGCAAAACATTAGCTATGAACTCGCCATGGGGCTTTCTATTATTGCTATCTTGATGATGAGCGGCTCACTTTCGCTAAGAACCATCGTTGAGAGCCAACATGGTGGCAACTGGAACGTATTTTACCAACCCATCGGCTTTATTATTTTTCTTACCTGTGCCTTTGCCGAGTGTAACCGCACGCCTTTTGACTTGCCAGAATGCGAAACCGAACTAATCGGAGGGTATCATACCGAATATTCATCAATGAAATTGGGCTTTTATCTCTTCGCCGAATATATCAATATGTTTGTGTCTAGTGCCGTAATATCGGCTTTGTATTTTGGGGGATATAATTTCCCAGGCATGGACTGGTTGGCCAGCAAGTTAGGCGACGACGCCTTTGGGCATAACGTTTTGACAATCATTGGTACATTGGTCTTTTTGGGCAAAACGTTTTTCTTTATTTTCTTTTATATGTGGGTACGTTGGACAGTCCCAAGATTTAGATACGACCAACTCATGAACTTAGGCTGGGTAAATCTTATCCCATTGGCCATATTCAACGTAATGGCCACAGGGGCAATTATTCTGCTTGGCGGCCCTGCTTGGTTGAGCTTGGCCTTGTCTTGGGCTACGATAGCGGTTTTGATTATTGGCTTAACCATTTATACAGCGATTTCGGTGCCGAGAAAGAAAATGGCAGGGGTTTAGGGTAAGTAATATTTCGATAATCAAAGATTAATCTTTTTTGAAATAGTAAATTAAGTAGCCCCACCTAATCCTCCCCAGTAGGGAGGACTCACAAACTGTACGTTATCAGGCATTTATAAAAAAAGATAATAGGGATTATTTTGTCTGGACTACTTATGAGAAATTCAATTTTTTTATTGGCCTTAGCTCTGATATTTTCTTGCAAGAAAAATCCAGAAAGTATTGGCCCTTGTGGTACAACAACACCATTAAAAGATTTACCATTTTTGGTAGAAAAAATAGAGTTGCTTTCTAAGCCTCCCGACATAGGTTATGCTATTTTTTCTTGTATTTACAAGAAAAAAAGAGTTTTTTGGATTTATAGTATTTTTTCGGTTCCTGCTGACGTATATTATGATTGTGAAGGGAACTTCTTTTATGACGCTATTCCTAGCCCAAACGATGACGAAGAAACTAAACTATTTCGTCGACTACTTGGGCATTCAAAAGAATCTTGTCAGTATAAAATATGGAGTACACCTATTTATGATGACATCACAACAACTTGCCCTTAAACTAAATCATTTAATAACATGAAAAATCTATTTATTTTACTTTTCATATTTTTATTTTCATCTATAGGGGGTATTGCTCAAAATATTTGCGTTATTAAAACTCCTAAATGTGATTATTCGGGTGGAGACGGTGCTACTGGTCCCGTTGTCTTCACGCCTGCTAGTAACGTAAATAATAGTGTTCAAATCTTTACTAGATTATATCCTATGTTAGACAGTTGTGTTATTACTTCTGCTAACATTATATTTAACACATTTAGTAATGTAACATCTGTGGACTGTCCTACTTCTGCCTATAATTGTCATGGTTATGCTTGGCATAAAAATTTTTATCAACAACCCTATCCCAGACCTTTGAATATTTGGATTCCTAATGCTGAAGTGCCTAAATATTGGAGCGATAATAGTTTTTATGAAGTTTTTTCTCCTCCTGTTAGTGTTAAAGGTGTCATACTTTATTATGATGGACAAGGTGCAATTACGCACTCTGCTGTCAATGACCCCAATTCTAGCCCAATGATGTATATATCAAAATGGGGAGTGGGGCATTTGGTTAGGCATAGTCCTACTAATGTGCCTACGCAATATGGTTCGCCAAGTCGTTATTTTTTACGTTGTGGGGCTTGCGATGGAACTCCCGACCTATCAAAACTAACGTATAATTTGGGGGCAGTAAAATATACCGTCAATTTTGTAGCGGCTGGTGGCTACAATATGTACACAAACCTAAATAGAACTTGTAACCTAATTAGCGACATGACTTGGACAGGCAACGGCAATAACTGGGTACCAACAGGCTTTGGTAAACTCACAGTACTTTTCAATATTAGCTCTGGTCAATCTGTTACTTTTACAGGAAATGCTACTAATAACTGCGGCTCTTCAAGTAGAGCAGTTACCTTTGTGGCTCAATCTAGCTATCGAATAGCTTCCACGGCATAAGTTAGAGATAAGCTTTCAATAGAATTTGATAATGCTGATTACCTAGAAATTCTCCCTCAAGAAATAATCATTTCTGATGAAAAAAATGGAAAAGAAGAATTGAGAGTCTCTGTAAAAGAACTTTTTGAAAATAAACACTTTCTTAATAATAAACAGTTGGCACTAGACGTACGCAAAGTATCAAGAGGTATGAAAATTATAAATTTCATTTATCATAAACTAGACACCAAGGAAGCTCAAGACAAAATAGCAAAAGGCGATTTTTCAGAAAAAACTAGAAAAACAGAAAGAATTATTTTGGTAGATTAATTTGAAAACAAAGGGTAACCTCACTATAATTTTTTAGCTTTCAGCGTATTGCTTAAAGCTAAAATAGCAATTTGCTAACCATATTTACAATGAAATTAACAAACAGAACAAAGGTTTTAGAACAAAAAGAAATGACACTGGCCGAGCGAATGTATTTGCCAGCCATAGGTAGTGGTTTGGCCATTACTATCAGCCATTTTTTTAAACGAAAGCCTACGATTAAATATCCCGAACAAAAAAGATATTTAGGACCCGTGTTTAGAGGACAGCATATCTTGAAAAAAGATGCCGAAGGCCGTGAAAACTGTACCGCTTGCGGGCTTTGTGCGGTGGCTTGCCCTGCCGAGGCCATATCGATGGTGGCCGAAGAACGCAAAAAAGGCGAAGAGCATCTTTACAGAGAAGAAAAATATGCCAAAGTCTATGAAATAAATATGCTAAGGTGTATATTTTGTGGCCTTTGCGAAGAAGCCTGTCCAAAACAAGCCATTTATCTACGCCATGATAAATTTGTAACGGTATTCAACGACCGCAGCGAAGTGATTTATGGTAAAGATAAACTCGTGGAAAACATGGACGAGCGTTATCTCAGAGAGGGTTGGAAATAGCCCTTGTCCCTGAATCACTAGGGGTATTTTGAAAATGATTTGCTAACAAAACAAAAAATAACTTAAAATGAAAATAGAATACGTTTGGTATTTTCTAACCTGTATTACACTCCTCACGGCACTGATGACTATCCTCGCCAAAAACCCTGTGCATAGTGTTTTATACTTAATTCTTACTTTCTTTTTGCTTTCGGCACATTATGTGTTGCTCAATGCCCAGTTTTTGGCCATCGTCAATATTGCCGTTTATGCAGGGGCTATTATGGTTTTGTTCTTGTTTGTAATGATGTTTATCAACCTCCGAGAGAATAAAGACGAGCAAAAGAGTAATTTAATTAAAATAAGTGCGGCGATTTTGGGAGGAACGTTACTTATCATTTTTATTGGCGTGTTCAAAACCTCTATCACTACGGTAGATAGCCTAGGCTTTAAATCTCAAACGGGAATGGTCGAAAACCTCGGCAAAGTGCTATTCAGAGACTATCTTCTTCCATTTGAATTAGTAACGGTACTATTCTTTGTGGCGATGGTTGGGGCGGTAATGCTTGCCAAACGAGAAGCTGGAGAGCGAAATTTCTAGGTTTGAAAATATAAGAAAACCCCCGAAGAAATACTTTTTGGGGGTTTTTGTTTTTAAACGTATTCCCAAAAAAGGGCTAGATAATCGCTTCCCGTATGCGAACCAATTTTTCTAAAAGTCTTTCTAGTTGGTCCAAAGGCAACATATTGGCCCCGTCCGACTTTGCCACAGATGGATTTGGGTGTGTTTCGATAAAAAGACCATTGACCCCAACGGCAATGGCGGCCTTGGCAATGGTTTCTATCAAGGCTGGTTTGCCGCCTGTTACGCCCGAAGACTGATTGGGTTGTTGCAAAGAATGCGTACAATCCATAACCACAGGCACATTAAAGGCTTGCATTTCGGGAATATTACGATAATCTACCACCAAGTCACCATAGCCAAACGAATTGCCACGGTCAGTTAAAAATACCGTAGCCGAAGGATTTTCGTGAAGCACTTTCTCTACGGCAAATTTCATAGACCCTCCCGATAAAAACTGCCCTTTTTTGATATTTACGGCCTTACCCGTTTGAGCGGCGGCGGCCAATAAATCGGTTTGGCGACACAAAAACGCAGGAATTTGAAGGACATCTACATAAGGGGCAGCCATAGCGGCCTCGGCAGACTCGTGAATATCGGTTACGGTGGGCAAATCATAAAAATTACCAACGGCTTTCAGAATTTCCAAAGCGGCCATATCGCCAATACCCGTAAACGAGTCTATTTTAGTGCGATTAGCCTTGCGATAAGACCCCTTAAAGATATACGGAATCTTAAATTTGTCGGTGATGTTTTTAATTTTTTCGGCAATTTCAAAGGCCAAATCATGGCTTTCGATGGCACAAGAACCTGCCATCAAAAAGAAATTACCAGCATCAATATATTTTAGTTTGGGGATATTCATTTTAATATTTGCTTATTTTTTATACTTCTAATATCTATACAAAATTAACCTCGGTACTAAGATTAATACCATATTTTTCAAAAACGGAGGTTTGTATTTTTTGTGAAAGAGCCTGAATGTCAGCACCTTGCCCCCCGCCATAGTTTACCAACACCAAGGCTTGGCGAGAATGCACACCAATTTGGCCATCTCTAAAACCTTTCCAGCCCGCTTGTTCTATGAGCCACCCTGCGGGTACTTTTACCTTTTTTTCTGTTACGGGATAGCCTATGATGTCAGGGAATTTGGCCTTCAATTCCTCAAAATGGGATAAAGGAATTTCTGGATTTTTAAAGAAACTCCCCGCATTGCCTATCTCGGCAGGATTAGGCAGTTTGCTTTGTCTAATTTGTATAACGGCATCGCTAATGGCCTTTATATCAACTTGTTGGATATTATTATCGAACAACGTTTTTTGAATATCGCCATAATTGATATGAAAAGTCGGGGTTTTGTTTAATCTAAAGGTTACCGTCGTGATGATATATTTGCCCTTGGCTTCGTGCTTAAAAATACTTTCTCGATACCCAAAATGACAACCATTCAAGTCAAAAGTTTCTAGCTGTAAGGTCTCCATATTCAAGGCTTCTAACTCATAAAAAACCTCTTTGATTTCTACGCCATAAGCCCCAATATTTTGCATAGGAGCAGCCCCAACCGTGCCTGGAATAAGCGAGAGGTTTTCTACGCCTGCATAGTTTTGGGCAATGCACCACAACACAAACTGATGCCAAATTTCGCCAGCACCCACTTTTACAAAAACGTGTTCTTGGGTTTGTTTGATAACTTGTTTACCTTTCAAATCAATTTTTATGACCAAGCCTTCAAAATTATTTAACAAAAGCATATTACTCCCACCTCCCAAAATTAGTTTAGGAATATCTTGATAATCAGGCTTTTGTAATAATAATTGAAGCTGCTGAACCGAAACTATTTCAACAAAAAAGCGGGCTTTGGCCTCTAAACCAAATGTATTGTAAGGCCGAAGCGATATGTTTTCTTGAATATCCAAGTTTAACATGGGAAGGGGGTTATTGCTAAAAAATTCAAAAATTTCTTGTGCCAATCAAAAAACACCAATTAGCTTCCAAAATTATTGCATTTTTGCCGAAATACGCCAATGTTTGTACTTATTCTATCCAAACTAAAATGATTTTGAATAGCTTTCAGCGTTTAACTATTGGCCATTAGCTTGTTTTTCAAGACATTACGTTCGGGATAGTATAGGTAAACTAAACACTGGAGACAATTTCTAAAATTTAATAATACAGAGATTTGTCTAAGAATATTGCTTTCGCAAAGGTGGTTGGTGAGCCACCAACCACGGAAGGAGTATGTTTTCACATTCAAAATCTTGGTTTTTCTACAATTTATACGGCATTATGGAAGGCTTCGCTTTGAGCGAAGCCTTCCCTTAACTAACAGAATACTGGAATACTGGATAATTTTTAAAACATATAGTTACTACACAGAAATTTATCTAAAAATATTGCTTTTGCAAATGTATTTTACGAGCCACCAAGCACGGAAAAATCTTTACTTTTTCAACCAAACAGCATCAATACTATACCGACCCGAACCTGCAAAAAAGATACACAAATAACCTAATACGTAAAGCAGGGCGTGTTCGGTTTCGTCTAGTGGCGACCCTGCATTTAGTACAAAAACAATAACTAACATGCAGATAATGAGGGGGATAGTGGATAGTCGGGACAGTAAACCAAGCCCCAAAAGTAACGAACAGAAGAACTCGGCAAAGACCGTCAAAAACAACGAAGCCTGTCCGCCAATATGAAGTGGGTCTGGAAAATCGCTACTACCCGATAATAATGTTTGGAGTTTGTCGTAGCCATGGCGAGCCATCAAAAAAGAGATTCCGAGTCTTAATATCAACAAAGCGAGGTCGGTGTTGAGGGCTTGATTTGATAAGATTTTTTTGAGCATAATGTTCTGAAATTTAGTTAGTTTGGTACAAAAATAGAATTTTATTTATGGATTAACCTTATAAATAGTATAAAAATTTTAATAAAAAATTTAATTTTTCTCACAAAATAATTATAAAAACGAGAATTAAATTGACTAATTCCAAGAAATAGCCATAAGCATTGTATATTTGAGTAATATACATTTAATGTAAAACTAACTTTCTAATCATTAAGATGAAAACCCTTGATACTTTTGATTTTTCGGGCAAAAAAGCCCTCGTTCGTGTAGATTTTAATGTCCCATTAAACGATCGATTTGAAATAACGGACGATACAAGAATCAAAGCTACGATTCCGACTATCTCAAAGATTTTAAAAGATGGTGGCTCGGTTATATTAATGTCGCATTTGGGCAGACCCAAAGACGGCCCTAGTGAGAAATATTCGCTCAAACATTTGGTTATGCCTTTGTCAATTATCTTTGGAAAACCTGTAAAATTTGCTACCGATTGTATAGGCCAACAAGCCAGCGACCTTGCAGCAAACTTGCAGTCAGGAGAAATTTTATTGTTAGAAAACCTCCGTTTTTATAAAGAAGAAGAAAAAGGCGATGAAGGATTTGCATCAAAATTGGCAAGCCTTGGTGATGTTTGGGTGAATGATGCCTTTGGTACTGCCCACAGGGCCCATGCCTCAACGGCCGTAATGGGCAAGTTTTTTGAAGACCGAGTTTGTGGTTATGTGATGCAAGCCGAGCTAGACAATGCCCAAAAAGTGTTGGAAAACTCTGAAAGACCCTTCACGGCTATTATGGGCGGTTCTAAGATTTCTGATAAAATATTGATTATTGAGCGACTTTTAGACAAAGTAGATAACCTGATTATTGGCGGGGGTATGACCTATACCTTTACAAAAGCCTTGGGGGGTAAAATCGGGAACTCTATTTGTGAAAACGATAAACTAGATTTGGCACTTGCCATTATCGAAAAAGCCAAGGCCAAGGGAGTAAATATTATTATGCCCCTAGACAATACCTGTGCCGATGATTTTAGTAACCATGCCAACCGCCAGATTGTGGCAACGGGCTTGATTCCAGACGGTTGGGAGGGCTTAGACATTGGCCCAGAGAGTGTAAAATTGTTTTGTGAAGTTGTAAAAAATTCAAAGACAATCCTATGGAATGGCCCAATGGGCGTATTTGAATTTGCCAATTTTGCTACGGGTACAAACGCCGTGGCAAAGGCCATCGTGGAAGCCACCGAAGAAAACGGAGCTTTTTCGTTGATTGGCGGTGGCGACTCGGCTTCGGCCATTAATCAGGCTGGCTATGGCGAACGAGTGTCGTATGTATCAACTGGGGGCGGGGCTTTGCTCGAATACATGGAAGGCAAGGTTTTACCAGGGGTTGCTGCCTTGGCCTAAAATACTGGGCGATTGGTTAATTCCCCTAGGTTTTTAGATTTTTATAAGTCCGTTGATTTGACTATTTTGCTCAAATCAACGGATTTTTTTGTTATTTCATATCCTAAAATATATCAAAAAACAATCTCCGATGGCCAATTGGCTAGGAAATGATTTGAACAAATGAATCAAAATCTTCTTTTACTACTCTTATTGTCTTGGATAACAATGGGTTATGCACCAAGAAAATCAACTCTGAAAAACGGCGATTTAGCAAGTCTAAAAATCCAAAAATCAGTAGATTCTTGTTTTGCCATTGGTGGTGGAACGGTTCGGCTGGCGAAGGGAATTTATGTTTCTGGCTCAATTATCTTAAAATCGAATGTGAGGTTATTCCTAGAAAAAGGGGCGATTTTGGAAGGTAGCAAAAACCACAACGACTATCAAAACGATACTTTTATTTTTGCAAAAGACGCTCAAAATATTGCCATTGAGGGCGAAGGGGTTATTGATGGTGTAGATTGCTATAACCCTAATGGAGAAGAAAATTTTAGGGAGCCGCATTGTATCAGATTTATTAATTGTAAGAACTTGGTTATCAGCGGAATACAAATAAAAAAATCAGCCAATTGGGCTATAAATTGTAGATATTGTAGTGGGGGAATTATCAAAAACGTGAGTATCAGAGGTGGCCATGACGGCCTTCATACTCGATTTTGTGAGGACTTTAGGGTATCGGGTTGTGATTTCAGAACGGGCGATGATGCCTTTGCGGGTAATGATAATCAGGATTTTGAAATCAACGACTGTAAAATCAACACTTCTTGTAATGGCTTTAGAATGGGTTGCAAAAACATGAAAATAAGCCGTTGCACGCTTTGGGGTCCAGGCGAATATCAACACAAAAGCCAAAAACGAAACAATATGCTTGCGGCTTTCGTACATTTTTCGCCCAAAGACGAAAACCCGAAACTAAATAGCGAAAACTGGCAATTGAAAGATATAAAAGTTGATAATGTTGATAATTTTTATGTTTATAATTTCAAAGACGGTCTTTGGCAAACAGGTAAACCTTTGAGAAACATAAGTTTTGAAAACATTAAAGCAAAAGGCTTGATAAAGGCATTTGAAATAAATGGCGGAGAAGATAAAAAGACCAAAATAACGATAAAAAATAGTGAATTTTCGTTTCGTGAAGGTTCAGAAAAAATACCTGATGGTTTTGAAGGAGCAAAATACCAATCGAAGGCATTTATAGATGCCTCTAATTTTGATTTCATTACTTTCAGAAACGTTAAAATAAAGAAGCACGAAAAAGTAATAAATTTGAACAAAAGCGTAAATCGCAAACTAAAGATTTTGGAGTAAAATACTGCTACTTTACTCCAAAATTTTGACCCTTAGAGATTAGACAACTTTTTAAAAGTTGCCTAATCTCTTCTCAATCTTCAGTTAGTTTCTAAGTGGTTTGCCGCCCATTAATAGGCTTTGAATACGGGCAAGGGTTTTGGCCTCTCCACTTAACGACAAAAACGCCTCACGCTCTAGGTCTAGGAGATATTGCTCTGATACGTTTTGAGGATAGCTCAAATCTCCTCCACATATAACGTAGGCCAGTTTGTCGGCAATAAGAAGGTCGTGGTCGGAGATGTACCCGCCCATTTTCATACTGGTTATGCCTGCCTTAAACAAAGCGATGCCCGCTTTGCCCTGTACCTTAATGTCGTTTCGTTGTTTTGGTTGGGTATATCCAGCATCGGCGAGGTCTATGGCGGCTTGTTTGGCATCGGCCAAAAGGCGGCTTCGGTTCAATACTATATGGTCGCCACGACGTAAGTAGTTCATTTCCAAGGCTTCTTGTGCCGAGGTACTCACTTTGGCAGTAGCAATATTCATAAAAGCATTTTGCAGAATGTTTAATTCAGTGTCACCTTTTTGGTACATATCCGAGCATCGGGCGGCCATTTCTTTCGTGCCTCCTCCTGCTGGAATCAGCCCTACGCCTACCTCAACAAGCCCCATATAGGTTTCTGAATGTGCCACAATGCGGTCGGCATGAAGGCTCATCTCGCAACCACCGCCCAAAGCCAAGGTATGCGGTGCCACCACAACGGGTATGGCCGAATACCGCACCCGCATCATGGTTTGTTGGAAGGCCGCAATCATGGTATCTACTTCGGCCCATTGTTGCTGATTGGCATACATAAAAAGTATCATCAGGTTAGCTCCTGCCGAAAGGGCTTCGGTGCTGTCGTTGCCAATCACTAGCCCACGATAATCTTTTTCGGCGAGTTCAATGGCCTTGTGCATTCCTTCTATCACGCCTGGGCCAAAGGTATTCATCTTGCTTCTAAACTCTAGGTTCAAAATTCCGTCGCCAAGGTCGATAATGCCCGCTTCTAGGTTTTTCCAAACCTCTTTGCTGCCTCTGATATTATCTAAAATTATAAAATTGTCTAATCCCGCAATGGCTTTATAACTGCGGCTCGGAATGTCATAATAACACTTTTGGCCATTTTCTATTTTATAAAAAGAGGTATTGCCAGCGGCCAGCATTTCGCTAACCCAAGTGGCCGCCACCATGCCCTCGGTGGCCATGAGGTCTAAGCCTTTTTGAATACCAATGGCGTCCCAAGTTTCAAAAATGCCCATCGTCCAGCCAAACCCTGCTTTTATGGCTTCGTCTATGCGGTATAACTCGTCCGAAATTTCTGGAATCCTGTAACTCACATACCTAAAGCCATCTAAAATAGTTTTTCTGTAAAAGTCTGCGGCTTTGTCTGTTCCTGCCAACAATACGGCAAATCGGTCGGCCAGTTTATCTATTTTCTTTACGGTATCAAGGGTTTCAAACTTTACTTTTTGGGAAGGTTTGTACTCAAATGTCTGTAAATCAAGGGCTAGTATCTCTGATTTTCCTGCTTCATTTTTTACTTTTTTATAAAACCCTTGGCCTGTTTTGTCGCCAAGCCATTTGTTTTCCATGAGTTTTTGCATGGCCGTTGTTAGCTGGAAAGTCTCCCGAGACTCGTCATCAACACAAGAAGCGTAGGTATTATTGGCCACGTTTACGGTGGTATCCAAACCCACCACATCCGACAACCTAAACGTCCCCGACTTTGGCCTACCCACCACATCGGCGGTTAGTTTATCCACTTCCTCAACGGTCATGCCCAGTTCTTGTACTACCTGCATGGTTTTCATCATGCTATAAACCCCCACACGATTGGCAATAAAAGCGGGGGTATCTTTGCAAAGCACCGTAGTTTTGCCCAAATACCTATCGCCATAGTGCATCAAAAAGTCCGTAACGGCAGGGTCGGTTTCGGGCGTTGGGATAATCTCCAAAAGGCGTAAATATCGTGGCGGATTAAAAAAGTGAGTGCCGCAAAAATGCTTCTTGAAATCGTCGGAACGCCCCTCAGCCATGAGGTGTATCGGTATGCCCGAGGTATTAGACGAAATCAAGGTGCCTGGCTTACGAAAAGTCTCTACACGGTCGTAAAGGGATTTTTTGATGGCCAAGTTTTCTATAATTACCTCTATTGTCCAGTCATAGTTGGCTATTTTGGGAAGGTCGTCGTCAAAGTTTCCGAGACTGACACGACTAGCAAAATTTGGGGAATACAAGGCCGCAGGATTGGCCTTGAGGGTGGCTTGAAATGCCTCGTTTACAATTCTGTTTCTAACGGCTGGGTGGCTGGTGGTCAGACCCTTGGCTTGTTCGGCGGGGTTTGGTTCACGGGGAACAATGTCTAAAAGTAGGACTTCACAACCAATATTGGCAAAATGACAGGCTATTCTTGAACCCATGATGCCCGAGCCAAGAATGGCCACTTTTTTGATGCTACGATTCATGTTTTTTGTTTGAGGAAATGTTTGTACCCAAATTTACAAATTTCAATCGAACAGAGCTTGTGGTTCATGGCTGGAACTGGAAATGGTAAGCCCACAACGAAAGTTGAAAACAGTGCAAAGGGTCAATTTATTTCTAATGTTAATTAAAATTTCGTTAAGATGGAACAAATAATATTACTGAAAATGAGGCACTTACGTCAGCCCCCACTTGCCACGAGCAACAAAAGTCTTTTTAGTTGTTATAACTGTCCACAAGCACATTATTGTCAAAGTTAGACAAAAAATAAGATTATCAAGCCTGTTCTGATATTTCTGCTTTACTAATTTTCACGGCTAAATATTTATGATATGGAGTCTTGGTAAAAGGTTCGCAATGGTTGCTTTCTGTTAGCATATTCAGTTCTGGTCCTTCGGGTTTATTGCCTTTGTAGCTAAACCCGTAGCCGTTTGGTAGCGTAACAACTTTGCGTCTTACACTACTGTCTAACTCTACAAAAACATGAATATTTCCTCTTTCCGATTCGCAAATAACTTCTGTACCTGTGGTAATCGCTAATTCTTGGGCATCTTCGGGGTGCATTCTTAACGAACCTTTTTGGTCGGTCTTCCGCCAAGCTGGGTTTCTATAAATCTGATTAGCATTATATCCTCTTCGTTCTCCTGCCATCAAAATAAATGGAAAATCGGCACTTTCTTGTGGTTCTTGTTTTAATGCTTGTATGGCTTCAAACATTTCTGGAATCTCCAAATAAACTTTTTTGTCCTTGTTTTTTATTAAAGACCACACTTCTTCGTACTCATGTTTGCTAATGATAGTTCCCGAAGAATTAGATATCAGCGTTTCAAACAGAGTATTCGCCATTGCTTGTTTGTTGCCCTTTATTCCTGTTCTTTTTACAGCTTGCTCATATCTTGATACAAAGCCCAATGTCATGCCAAGCATAGGGGCAGAGGATTCCATATTTTTGGGTAAAGTTTTACCCAGCGTTCGGTACATAATCGAACTGGCAAATTTTTGCAAATGAGGTTTTTGCTTAAATAATAGCTGTAAAGCCATTAAATATCCTGTCCGAGAAGTGAATTTAGGTTCAAATTTAGCTACTGCATTTAAAAGAGGAAAAGATATAGGCAGAATGTCCATTTTCTCCAAAAGTCGGGTGTAAATTTCGGGTTCGGGAAGTGATTCTTTAAATGGTTCAAACAATGGTTTTCTGAAATGAAAGAAGTTTTGGGGAAATTCTAAATTAAAGGCAGATGCTTCTAATTTTTCAAATTGAGATGCGGCTGGCAATACATAATGAGCCAAACGAGCGGTTTCAGTCATGGCAATGTCCACCACGACTAACAATTCTAATGTTGAAAACGCTTCTATACAGGCTTGCGTATCTGCATAAGACAAAATAGGATTTGAACTGTCCACCCAAACGGCTCTTAATCTATCTTCACCTTCATGGTTGATTTCATCGGGTAAAATATTGGGGGGATACAATCCACCAATCGGAAACATTTGATGTTTTACTGTTCGCAATCCTTTTTTTCGTTCGTCCGTATTACTCGCCAATGGTACTAAATAAGTATGCAGATTATTACCTCCTTTTTTGCCAAAATTACCTGTAATCAAATATAGTAATTTCTCTAAATAGGCATTCAAAGTAGTATTTTTTGAATGTTGAGTGCCTAAATCTACCCTTACGCAAGCAACTTTGGCATTAGCAAAATCTCTTGCCACTTTTTGAAGTTCAGCAAGCGGAACATCACAACGCTGTGCAAAATCTTCAATATCTATCGCCAATAGTTCAGCTTTTAAAGTTTCAAAACCTGTGTAATGTGCTTCGATAAATGCGGAATCATATAAATTTTCACGCACGATAACTGATAACAAAACAAGCATCAAACAGGCATCTGTACTTGGTTTGAGTTGCAGATGAACATCTGCCATTTTTGCCGTTTCGCTCACTCTTGGATCAATAACCACCATCGTACGATTGGGGTCTTTTTGTAGGGCTTTCAAAGTATCACGTGCATTCACAATGCCATGTGCTTGGAACGGATTTGTACCTATAAATATCACATAATCAGCGTGTTCTACGTCTTCGGTTGCATTGCACAACTGACTTCCAAACAATCGACCATTTACCCAAATATTACCTGTTTTTTCTTGTGCCAAAGCCGAATAAATGTATCTACTACCCATTGCCGCTAGCATTTGACTACTATATACACCGCCCCAATGGTTGCCCTGCCCGCCACCGCCAACTATGGCAAATGACTTGCCTCCATGCTGTTTTTTTAGTTGATTTAATTTGGTTGCAATTTCGCTTAATGCAGTTTCCCAACTAATCCGCATAAAAGTTCCGTCTTCTTGCCTTTTTAGTGGAAATTTCAAACGGTCGTCATGGTTTTGATAATACTCTAATCGAGCTGCTTTTTGGCAAATATAGCCTTGGCTAATTGGGTGCTTATCATCGCCCTTAATTTTAGTAAATTTCCCGTCTTGAATTTCAACTTCCAAGCCACAATTTCTCGAACATAGTGGGCAAGCCGTAACAGATAATGACATACATTTGATGATTTTAGAAATTGAATAAAGCGATTCAAATATAGTATATTTGTGTCAGAAACAAGAGTAGTCAATATTTTTATACATAGTACACTTTTTTAGACCAATGGAAATTGAACGCAAAAACAAAGAATTTAATCCTCATAAATGTGGCGTTGTTCACTTTTTAAATTTGATTGGGGGCAAATGGAAAGTCTTAATTATTTATGCCATTAGCAAAGGTTACAACCGTTTTAGTTTATTGAAACGAGAAAGCCCATTTATAAGTAAGCAAATGTTAGTCAATCAGTTACGAGAATTAGAAGCCGATAAAATCATTGAACGTACCATTTATGCAGAAGTTCCACCCAGAGTTGAATACAAATTGACAGCTTACGGCGAATCACTCATACCAGTCATAAAGATTATTCGTGATTGGGGAAAGGATGATTTAAAAGCAAAAGGCGAAGTTGAACAGGTTTTGAAGTTGCTGTAAATTAGAGTTTGGAAATCATTGATTGAAGATTATGGTTGTCCTGCTAGTTGTCCTCCTGCGGTTGCCGATATCATGCAAATAGGCGTACTTTCAGAATAATTTGGAAAAAGTGATGGTTGGTGTTAATTTCAAAACCGCAAATAATAATACTTACAATTTTTTTGGAGAAAGAACGGAAGGCAAGCGAATACTGTTATTAAAGCACACGAATCGAATAACTTATTCGGTTTTAGTTTATAATAAACTGATAATCAACTTATTAAAAATCAGTGATTCATCATTTCTTGAAAAAAGCCATGCCAAAATCTAATGAATATCAAGCCCTTGTTTTGTTTGATGGTGTTTGTAATTTTTGTAATGCCAGTATCAACTTTGTGATAGACCATGACCCCAAGAAAGTATTTAGATTTGCGGCCTTACAATCAACAATTGGGCAAGAAATTCTACAAAAATATAGTCTTAGTACTAGCGATTTTGATAGTATTATTTTACTAAAAAACGATAGAATTTTTCTAAAATCAGATGCTGCCTTAGAGATAAGCCGCTCGTTATCAGGCTTTTGGTCGGGTTTTTACTTCTTTAAGATTATACCCGTATTTATCCGAAATTTCTTTTATGATTTGATTGCCAAAAATCGCTATAAAATCTTTGGTCGAGAGGACACCTGTCGTATTCCTACCCCTGAACTTAGAGAACGGTTTTTGGGCTAAAATAAGTACGAATACAAGATAAACCACAAAGGCACAAAGAATACAAAGGTTTGATATTCAGTCTCTTACTGTGCTTATTAGTTCGGTAAATATCTATTCTTCCAACACAAAAAACGAAAAATCTAGGGGGTCAAATGCTTGGGCAACTTCTGCCAAAAATTGGGGATTGTTCAAAGCAAAATTCAGATAATTATCGTTACGTTCTTGGAGGTTGCCGTCTGGAAAAAACTTCTGTTTCAATGCCAAAACTTGGCTCACTTCTGTTTCTTGATTGCGTTCTTCGGCTTTTTTGAGGCGTTTTTCTAGGTTTTCAATGGCATTTATCAACTTTTGCTTTTCGCCATTCACGGCTGCTTCTAGGGTTTTGTCTATTTTGACGGCCTTCGTTACAAGGTCTTCAAATACGATGGCAAAACGGCTTTGTTCGTCTGTCAAATCCAAAGAATTTGTAGTGTTTCGAGCCACAAAATCTTTACGCAGACTCACTTCGTCCAAAAACAAATCGGCCACACTTAGCCCCAGTTTTTCCATTTTTTTGGCCGAGGCTTTGTTGATAATCATGCCAAAGTTTCGGGGTAATAATATCGGAAAATCAACCCCATGCAAATCAAAAATAGGTTTGAGTTGTAGCCAATAGGCCAGCTCGCCTGGGCCACCCAAATAGGCCAAGTTTGGTAAGATAACCTCTTGATATACAGGTCTTAGGATTACATTTGGGCTTAGTTTTTCGGGACTATTTTCAAGAATTTCGTTTAGTTCGGTTTCACTAAAAACCAGTTCTGTGTTTAGTACTTTATAAACCGAATCTTCTTTTACGATGCGTTCACGGAGGTTGTTTTCAAGATAAAAAACATTAATGTCTCTGGCACTCACTTGGGCTTTGTAACCTGCCGATTCGAGGGCTGCCGATTGTTGGTTTACGGCCTGAACATGGCCTTGTTGGAGGTCGGTGGCTAAGATATTCTTAAACTCGGCTTTAAGGGCTTTGTCGTCGGCATCTAAACATATAAGTCCTTCATTACCAAATAATTGATGCACGATATATCGTGTGGCATCAGCCAAATTATCATGTTCTAAATAAGCCGTTTTGAACAATTCTATTTGTTCGGGCATTTGAGCAAAAATGCTTTCTATCTCTTGTGGATTCATTCGCCCAACTGCTCCTTTTTGCTCGGTTTGCCATGTATAGGTTTTGTTAAAAAGGCTAAAATGATTAATTTCTGCAAAATCATGGTCTTCGGTGGCCATCCAATAAACAGGCACAAAGTGATAATTGGGGAAGGTGGCCTTGAGTTGTTTGGCCAAATTGATGGCACTAATTAGCTTGAAAGGCACATACAAAGGCCCCGTAAAAATATTGAGTTGGTGGCCAGTAGTTACGGTAAACGTATTGTGTTGGAGGAGAAGGTCGAAATTAAGCTGATTTTCTAGGTTTTTATATTGTTTTTTAAGAACATCAACCAAGGTTTTACGTTTGTCGTTATCAAAGTTTTTGGCTTCTATTTGAGCTTTAAATCCTTCTAAATCAGGCGATTGTCCATAAAAAAATTTTAGGTTATCTTTACTAGCAATATAATCTAAAAAAAGAGATGAAAACTGGCCAGTTTGGCTTAATGAATGCTTTGAAACTTGCATAAAATGATAAAATTGCTGATGATGATTTTTTAAGCTAACAAAAACAGGCAGGGGATTGTTCCTTTACCATAGCCAAAGGATTTTATTACCTTCAAGGCACAAATACACTACACAAAAGTAGTTTTTAGGATAGGACAAACGAAAAATTTAAAATCATAAACCATGAATATTCTCATTACAGGAGGTACGGGGCTAATTGGCACCCGCCTAAGCCAATTATTGTTGCAAGAAGGCCACCAAGTGGCACATCTTAGCCGAAGCGAAGGCCAAAATTCGGCCATCAAAACTTTTGTGTGGGATATTACCAAAGGTCAAATAGATGACCAAGCGTTGCTTTGGGCTGACGCCTTGGTGCATTTGGCAGGGGCGGGTATAGCCGACAGCCGATGGACGGAGGCTCGAAAACAGGAAATTATCAATAGCCGCACGCAGTCTTTGGACTTGATTTACAGGCGATTATCTCAAATTCCGCATCATATCAAAGTCTTGGTGTCGTCGTCGGCCATTGGCTATTATGGGGGTGATACTGGCCAACAGCAAATGAGCGAAAGTAGTGCCGTTGGGCAAGATTTTATGGCCAAGGTTTGTGTGGCTTGGGAGGCCGCCACACAGCCCATCGAAGCCCTAGGCATTAGAACCGTGATTTTAAGAACAGGAATTGTGCTAAGTAATCTTGGCGGGGCCTTGCCCAAACTGGCTATGCCTATTAAACTAGGTGCTGGTTCGCCCTTGGGGTCGGGCCAACAATGGCAAAGCTGGATACACCTAGACGACATGGCGAGGTTGTTTCAGAAAGCCATTACCGATACCAATATGCAGGGAATTTATAACGGCACAGCCCCGCAACCCGTTACAAACGAGACACTTACGTACCAAACCGCTAAGGCATTGAACAGGCCCTTGTTTTTGCCCAATGTTCCAGTATTTGCCCTAAAATTACTCTTGGGCGAAATGGCCATTGTTGTTGTGGGTGGGTGTTATGTAAAAAACGAACGGGTGGCTCAAACAGATTTTGAGTATCGATATGATGATTTGGCCGAAGCCTTGGCCATAGAACTGGCCTAGAAATTACGTACCTTTGCGGTTTAATTATTGTTTTTATTCGCCAACTCCTCAAAGATTCCATTCTTAGGTTGGCTCGCTTCACACTTTTATGCAAGATATTCGTAAAAAATCATTGATCGAAATCAAAGAATTTCTAGTAGCCCAAGGCGAACAAGCCTTTAGGGCAAAACAAATTTATGAATGGCTTTGGAAAAAATCGGCTCAAAACTTTGACGAAATGACCAATCTTTCGCTCAAAACCCGTGAACTGCTGGCACAACATTTTGAGATTAGGGGCGTGGTGGTTTCGGATAAACAGGTTTCTAATGATAAAACCATAAAATCGGCCTTTAAACTCTTTGACGATAATATTGTAGAAGGCGTACTCATTCCTTCTGACGACCGCATGACGGCCTGTGTGAGTAGCCAAGTGGGTTGCTCGCTTACGTGTAAGTTTTGTGCCACAGGATACATGGATAGAAAACGAAATTTAGACGCCGCCGAAATATACGACCAAGTGGTGCAGATACGCAACCAAGCCGAAAGCCACTATCAAACCCCGCTAACCAATATCGTGTATATGGGCATGGGCGAACCTTTGTTAAATTATGCAAATGTCTTAGAATCAGTGCGTTATATAACCTCGGCAGAGGGTTTGGGTATGTCGCCAAAGCGGATAACCGTTAGCACAGCGGGCATAGCCAAGATGATAAAAAAACTAGGCGACGACGATGTAAAGTTTAATTTGGCCCTATCGCTACACGCCGCCAATGATATAAAACGTAACCAAATTATGCCCATCAACGAAAGCAATACCCTTGAGGCTTTGAAAGAATCGTTGTTATATTTTTACAAAAAAACAGGCAATCGCATTACGTTTGAGTACATCGTTTTTCATAATTTTAATGATACCCTCGACGACGCCCGTGAACTCTGGACTTTTGCCAAGAATATTCCCTGCAAAATCAATATTATTGAGTACAACCCCATTAGCGAAGCCGATTTTAAGAATACAGAAGCCGATAAACTAGAAAAATTTGCGGCCTATCTTGAAAACAAAAACCTTATCGTGAATATTCGCCGCAGCCGAGGCAAAGACATTGACGCCGCTTGTGGGCAATTGGCTGGCAAAAAAAATTAAACCTCTTGATTTTTGTTTTGTTGATATTTTTCTGAGTACTGAACGTTTTCATAAAATGTAGCATAACACAGAAATTTGTCTAAGAATATTACTTTCGCTTATGTGTTTGGTGAGCCACCAAACACGGGAAAATCTTTCGCAAAGGTGATTGCTGAACCACCAACCACGGAAAAGACAAGACCATACTATCAAAACAATAAACCTTCTCTATATTTTGGAATAATACCCAAATGGCGATAGGCCAGTTCGGTGGCTTCTCGGCCTCTGGAAGTACGCTTTAGGTAGCCTTCTTGTATCAAAAACGGTTCGTAAACTTCTTCTATGGTTTCGGCTTCTTCGCCACAGGCCGTTGCAATGGTTGATAAGCCCACGGGGCCTCCCTTAAATTTTTCGATGATTGTACTCAAAATCCGATTGTCCATTTCGTCAAGGCCGTTTTGATCTACGTCCAAGGCTTTTAGAGCAATTTCGGCAATTTCTACGGTTATTCTTCCGCTGCCTTTTATTTGGGCAAAGTCCCTTGTTCTCCTCAAAAGATTGTTGGCAATGCGGGGCGTACCTCGGCTTCGGCGGGCAATCTCATAAGCCCCCTCGTGGTCTATGGGTGTTTTTAGGATTTCGCAAGAGCGTTTTACAATACCCGTTAGCAACTCGGCATCATAATATTCTAGCCTACAATTAATACCAAACCTAGCCCTAAGCGGCGACGTAAGCATGC
>JAYWHL010000362.1:0-7988 GCA_043777715.1 Cytophagaceae bacterium
TTTAACAAAAGTAATGCGGTTTTTGATAAATTTTAATTAATTGATAATCAGGCGATTAAACTTCTATCTTCTCGCTTCTACATTCTATCTTCTACTTAACAAAATGCTCCGAATTGCAGAGATACAATTCGGAGCATTTTGTTATGGTTTATTGGCTAAAAGCAAATATAATAAAATTGTAAAATAACATCAAATCAGTTTCGGATTTTCTTTATGCCTTGTAGCATCTCTTGTAGTTTTTTTTGCTAAGTTTTTCTCAAAGGCATCGGTCAAATTTATTCCTGTTTGGTTAGCTAGACAAATAATAATCCAAAGTACATCGGCTAGTTCATCGCCCAAATCTTTGTTTTTATCAGATTCTTTTTCGGACTGTTCCCCGTATCGTCTGGCCATAATTCTAGCTACTTCGCCTACTTCTTCCATCAACATTGCGGTATTGGTAAGTTCAGAAAAATACCTTACTCCCACCGTTTTTATCCATTCATCAACCGTTTTTTGTGCGTTTTCTAAGGTCATGTTTAATTGGGGGAATTAAAAATATCTAAAATTATCAATTCTACCATTTCCACTATCAAATTCTAACCTAAGCATCAGATAATGAAGCCCTTGCCCAACATTACTTATGCTGCCAGTCAGTGGGTTCGTTGTTTGTGTACCCAGCCCGTTATTGCCCTTGGCATCATAACCATACCCAAATCGCATTTTAGGGCTAATCTGATATTCAGCCGAAATCACAAATGCCTTCGACCCATTTACATCAGAACCCGTATTCATCAAATTTAAGCCAACTCCGTATTTTTGACGGTACCAAACCATGGCATTAAAATCTAAGGCAGTGGCCATTTGCCCCGATGATGTCCCCAAAAAAGTTCGTGCAACAATTCCTCCTTTTACGGCCAAATCTTCTGTAACTTCGTATAAATAACCTGCTGAAAGATAAATAGGTTTTGGCAACGAAACAGATACAAAACTGCCCGTGGTACTCAATGCCTCTGATTTCAAGCTACTCAAGGTGGGTAGGCCAATCCCTACGTATTTATTAAAATCTCGATAAAAAACACCTACGCCAAAAGCTCCCTTAAACTGATTACCAGCATTAATTCCCGAACTAAGCATCTGATAAACACCACCTTGCACTCCAACAGAAATCACGCCTTCTTCGCCCACAAAATATCGATAAGCCGCCGAACCAATAAAACCAACACTGGCTTGTGAAGTAGAATTATTGAAGGCTTGGAAACCTAATCCAATTTTATCATTGGCAATGGGGGCATCTATCGAAAAATATTCAGAACCAGCACCTCCATTTTGAGAAAAAAGGGCTTGTTTTCTTAAAATACCCGTCAAACTTACTACGTCCCTGCTTCCTGCATAAGCTGGATTGATAGCCAAAGGATTAAAAAAATAGGTTGGCTCGTTGGGCATTCTGGAGAAATCTTGTTGGGCTACTGCTTGAAACAAAAATACACTAGCCAAGAGAATAGTAAAAGAAAAAGAAATTCGTTTAATTATCATAAACTTTAATTTTTTAAGAATCAATTTGATTGAAATTTTGAATAAAACCAAAAATAGGTAATCTTTGGATAGCAATTGAAATTTACCTAAAATATTAAACTAACCACAGCATTTTGCCCAATACACAAACGTTAAATCTAATGTCAAAATTTATCTTTACACTAATTTTTTTTATTAGTTTTTCTCTATATGCTACTGCCCAAAAAGACTCAACGCTGATTGATAGCCCCGATTTTTATTTTAGCGATGGCCCCAAATCAGACAAAGATGCTTATGAAGAGCTATTTAAGAATACTACAAACCAAGCATTTTGGCAGTTATTTCAACTAAAATTCAAGGATAATTATAGCACGCCAACGCTCATTAAAAAATCTTTGACGATGGTAGTTGATGAATACGAAATGGAACTTTATGATGCCCGAAAAGCACAGACAGTATTCCTTAAAAACTATCCAAAAGCCAACGAATTGACCCCTACTTTCAAGAAATACATTGAAAATAATATCTTGTGGCAATATTGGTATGCCGTAGTGGCCTATCCTATTTGGCGAGGCAATGCCCAAACAAAACATTTGGTGGTTACGTCCTTGCCGTCGGTTATGCTAGAAAACTTTGATGAAAGCAAGGTAAACGATGAAACGGCCATGCTTTGTAGCCCCTATCGCAATTTTTTAACTTTTTACATCACTTATTTTAATTCAAAAGACAAAGGTTTTACCAAATATTCGGACATGGCTTTGGCATCTACCGATAAACTTAATTATGCAAAAAATCATCTTTCAGGCAAGGTAATGAACTACTGGTTAGCACGTTATATGTTAGAAAGTTGCGGCATTACGCCTGGGCCAAAAGTAAAAGAGATGTATTTGTTTTTATCGGCAATAACCAGTATAGAAAACTATGCTGCCCTCGTAAAAGCACAATGCGGAGAAGCCATGAACAAAAAAGAAGAGCCTAAAAAAGAAGAAAAGAAGGCAAACAAAGACCCCAACGCATTGACTTTGATAGATATTAAAGGCAATAGTTTTGGCCTATCAGACCTCAAGGGCAAGCTGGTTTATATCGATGTTTGGGCAAGTTGGTGTGGGCCTTGTAGGGCTGAATTTCCACATTCTAAAGCATTAATTGAAAAACTGACAGACAAACAAAAAAAGAAAATTACTTTCTTGTTTATCTCAATAGACGAAACCGAGGAGGCTTGGAAAAAAGCCATGGAACAGTTAAAATTGCCAGGCGAACACGGAAGGTCGGAAGGAGGTTGGACGGCCAAAGTTGTTTCTTATTTTAATATCACGGGTATTCCGAGGTATATTTTAATAGACAAAGATGGCAAAATAGCAAATTTTAATGCCCCCAGACCATCTGCCCCCGAAACTTTAACCGAAATATTGAAATTGATTGAGGAATGATTTGGCTTGAAATTCAATCAGCCAAATCTTTAAACTGAATCTTTCTATAAAGTTTAAATTGAAAAAATATCAATTGGCAAAATACGCTTGCAAAATAAGAAGTAGCTCAAAATTAGATTGTAAAATAATCTAAAATAGATATTTCTTATTTGTATATTTGAAAATAATTCTCAAATTAACGATTAAGAAATGATAGAAGAATTTAGTTTCGGAAACATTAGGTCTTTCAAGGATATTCAGACATTGAATATGACTGCCGCTAAGATTAAATCAAATAATACAGACCTTGATACTATAAACGTAATTCCTATAAGTAAAGACTTTAGCCTTTTAAAAACTAAAGCTATTTATGGAGCAAACGCCAGTGGTAAAAGTAATGTAATCAAAGCTTTGGTGTCCTTTATCAGAATTATCAAAGATTCTGCAAAAGATGAAAGTGCGTTGGGTTTAATCGATACTTTTCAACTATCTACTGAAACAGAAAACAAACCTACCTTTTTTCAATTAATTTTCAGAATTGGTAAAACACGATATAGATATGGATTTGAAGTAGCTGATAAAACTATAAAAAGTGAATGGTTATATTCTACACCCAACAAAAGGGAGCAACCTTTATTTATCAGAGACGATAGTGTAATAGTAGAAATGAACAAAACACATTTTGAAGATGGAGTAATGTATTTGAAGATATTTGAAAATTCAAAAGACCAAATATTTACAGAAACGTCTTTATTATTGTCTCACTTAGCATCTGTTGGAATTGGCAAACTTTCAAAAGAGATTGTAAAAACAATTTCAACTATTACAGTAATTAACGGCTTAGGACATCGGGGAATGTATGGAATTGCGGGTGATGCATTAAGTGATTCAGTTAAAAAGGAATTTATCTTGAATTTTCTTAAAAAAGCAGACCTAGGTATTATCGATATGGATACTGTTGAAATTACGAACTTACCAGTCAATTTAGAAGATGAAATAAAAGAAGACACACAAAAAGGGAAGGTTATTGTCTCAAGTAGAACAAAATATAATGCTGAACTAAAGTCTGAAGGTAAAAGTGATTTTTTATTTGGTATGCAAGAATCCGAAGGCACAAAAAAAATGTTTGAATTGAGCCCTTTTATTTTTAAATCTATAAAAGAAGGTACGCCACTACTGATTGATGAATTTGATTCAAGATTTCATCCTTTATTAACTAAAAAAATTATTGAATTATACAATTCGATAAAAAACAAAAGAGCTCAACTAATATTCACTACACACGATACTAATCTTTTATCATCAGATTTATTAAGACGAGACCAAATTGATTTTGTCGAAAAAGATAAGTATGGGGCAAGCCATCTTTACACTTTAGTTGAAATAAAAGGAGTTAGAAATGATGCTTCGTTTGAAAAGGATTATATTCAAGGGAAATATGGAGCAATTCCATTTCTTGGAGATTTCACAAACTTAATAACTTTTGAATAATGCCAAAAAGTACAAAAGCTATTAAAGTTACTGATAAAGGCAAGGCTTGGAATAAAAAGGCTCAGCCTAGCAATTACAAAATTGAGACTATCCCAATGAACAAAACAATTCTCATTGTTTGTGAGGGGCAGACCGAAAAACTATATTTTGAATCTTTTCCTGTTTTGGGTGTGAAAATTAAGGCAATTGACCTCAAAGGCCAAGCAAAACTCAAATTAATAGAATCGACCACAGAAATTATTGAAAATGCTAAAGAAGAATACAGTGAAGTTTGGTGCGTTTTTGATATGGATGTCAAAAGAGGTACTGATGAATTTGCAGATTTTGATAATGCCATTTCAAAGGCTTTATTGCTTGGGTACAAAGTAGCATATTCAAATGATGCTTTTGAATTATGGTTTTACCTACATTTTAACTTGACTAACTCACAACATTTAAGGTCTTTTTACTACAAGGAATTAGGCAATAGATTTGGAATAAATTATAACAAAGAAGGAAAAAAATATGACTTTTGTTTGAGAATTTATGACCTATTGAAGAGTGATAAAGACTCTTCACAAGAAAAAGCGATTGAAAGGGCAAAGTTACTATTTGAACAGCAAGAGAGTCTTCCTTACCACCAACAAAATCCATTTACAAATGTGTATGAATTAGTGAACGAGTTGAATAGAAATTTACGGTGTTAAAAAAAGTACTACCCTTTTTTGCAGTCATACAAGAAATTTATTCTTACCAAACATACCTTCCATTTTTGTCAATACTTTTATATACTGGCACTACTGCCCTATCCTTAAACAAATCATAGCCCGCTTTAAGGTTTGACCAAAAGGCATAGTTTGGATTATTCTTGAATTGTTCAAGGGCTTCGTTTCCTAGTTTCATCGGAAAAATATGTACTGGAATTTTCTGTTGTCCATTTTGTTTTGCTTCGATACACAACAAATACAATTCCTTTATTTTGTCGTTTGTAAGAGGAATACACCCCACCGTTACACAATCGCCATGTATAAAAATATCTCCGCCAAGGTCTTGGCTTTTTCCGATTATTTTGTCTGAGGCATTGGGGTAGTTAATACCAAGTGAAAGGTAAAAATTACTAACAGGATTGAATCTGTCAATAAAATAAAAGCCCTCTGGGGTTTGGTAATCGCCTTGTTTTCGTTTTGGACCTAGCGTCCCCGATACTTCACAAAAAGAATAGCTTATTAGCAATTCAAACTTTTCGTGGTGCTTATCTTTTGCCCAAACTTCAAGGGTTTTATCGGCTTTAATTGCTCGAAGATATAATTCAAACCCTTCCCATTTTAGGTTTTTTTGTTTCAATAACTTATTCACAAAAGCCAATTTTTCATCATAAGCAGTCCTTACTCGCTCAAATTTCATTTGTTCTTTCTTGAAATCTAAATTGTTGTCTTGATTCATCGCAATGAAGAATAGAAGAATAAAAATTTTGCTCATAAGAATTTTCAAAAAACAAATCAAGCTATTGACAATCAATAAGTTAATAACACTAACTCGTCCAAGCTAGTATTTCTGTTTTGGCCGAAATAATTAAAATTCGGGTTGGGTTGGGTAACAACAACATTCGTGCTTCAACGTTGGGGTACTTAGCTAAATCAACCAAAATACCATCGTTGTCCTCGATAGCAACCGTACTTTCGCCAGATTGCGTATTTATATTTTCTTTATACGAATTGGGCAAATAGGCCGTAGAAAGCAAAACATCGTTGTCGGGACAGTGCTTTTTATGAACATCTTGCAAGATATTTTCTAAGAAATCGCCGTAAATGTCTAAAAACTCGTCTTCTTTGTCATGCAAGTTTTCCTCAACATCGTCATAATCAGGGTGGTCATAACCCATGGTTACTAACTTAGATTTAATTTTAATGAGTGCTAAGATTGCTTTGTTTAATGAAACGGTATTCATTTAATTATCAATTTGGAATAAAATTATAGTTTTATTGTTTAGGGAATGGGTAAATAATAACTTGTAAAGGTTTTTACTGATTATTTTCTTGATAGTTATAGCCTAATTCGAGGCGAATAGCACCGCTATTTAACGAAAAATAGGCTTTAAATAGCCATAAAAGTATCGTATAAATGTTACAAGTTGTTGTTTTCCCATTCCTAAGTACTTGAACAAAATTAGTTTGCACTATGAATATCGTAATTGTTTTTATACCAATCAATTAGCCGAAGGCTTATTGCCTGAAGCCGCTTAGGAATGATTAACCACTAATTCATTTATATTGTCAAAGTTCCAACGACTAACGTCTTGATAGTAAAGGTGTCCATTTGAAATTTCGAGCGGAGAATCTATGTTGTTATGGTATAATTGCCCCGTACCCAAGCCTTGTGGCAAGGTGTTTTTGAACTCGGCAGTGAATTGGGCAATAGCATTGAGACCGATGTTCGACTCTAAAGCTGATGTTATCCACCATTTTATGCCAAACCTATTGGCAATCTCTATCCATTCGTTACAGGCTTTGAATCCACCCAACATACTGGGTTTCAGTACAATATATTTAGGTTTTATGTTTTTGAGTAATTTTAATTTAGACATATAATCAAAAACTCCTATCAATTCTTCGTCTAGGGCAACAGGTACTGGCGAGGTTTCGCAAAGCTGTTTTAATAAAACGTGCTGCTTAGGTTTGATGGGTTGTTCGATAGAATGAATCTGAAAATCGGCCAAGCGATTGAGTTTTTCAAAAACATTTTTTTCTTCAAAAGCCCCGTTTGCATCAACTCTAATTTCGATTTGATTTACTGAAAACCTAGACCTAATGCTTTCCAAAACCTTCAATTCTTTTTCAAAATCAATAGCCCCAACTTTAAGTTTCAAGGTTTTGTAACCCAAGTCCAATTTTTCTTGAATTTGAGCAATCATGTCTTCTTTCTGCCCCATCCACACCAAACCATTGATTTGAATTGGAGATTGCTGTTCCGAAAAACCGTTTTTGAATATAATTCGCTGGCCACCGTTCAAAATATCTTGCAAGGCGGTTTCAAAACCAAACTGCATTGATGGATAAGTTTTGGGAATAATTTGGTCGATGATGATTGGTAAATTCCAAGTAAAAACTTCCAAATCAAGTAGATTAAAATTATCACAAATTTTATCTAACATAACCTTATAGCCTTCAGTTGGTTCTATGCTCAAACCTTCAAGCGGCGCACATTCGCCCAGTCCAAAAATTTTAGGATTTTCTAAGTCGTAGATTTTGAGAAAAAAAGTATCTCGTTTGGTCATAATCCCCCTTGAAGTACCTGCTTCAAATCGAAAATCGAGCGTATAAAGTAGAGGAACGGCCCGTAGTTTCATGTAATAGGGTGGATATTAGACGTTTGGTTTATTGAAAATAAAGATAAAAATATCAAAAAATATGGCAAAAAGAAGAAAACAGTTCAAAAAAAATGGATTTATTTTTATAATCAATTAAATATTAGGCTTTTATAAAATTCCACAAAATCATATTTTTGAATCAAAACTATTTCAAAACTTATTTGGAAGCTGTTTAAATTTATTCCTTCCTGCCAAAATTGACCCTTTTTCAACTAGACTTTGGCTTTTAAATCGACCGTAGCAATGCT
>JAYWHL010000363.1:0-2884 GCA_043777715.1 Cytophagaceae bacterium
AGCAAATTATTCTGAACCGCTGGGCCGTAGCACAAAACAGGGCCTTTACCAGCCGTTAAATCTCCTTGTTCTTTTTTGTTATACATCGGCGACTGCGTGTCGTGGGTTACGTCTGTGCAAATGGCAACGTCTGGTTTTAGCCTCCTCGCTATCATCTCTGCCCCCCTTAGTCCAATTTCTTCTTGAACGGCATTTACAATATAAAGGGTATAAGGTAAATTTATATCGTTTTCTCTCAGTCTCCTCGCAACCTCTGCAACCATGTAGCCGCCCATTCGGTTATCCAAAGCACGTCCTACAAAATATCTGTCGTTGAGTTCGGTCAATTCGTCGTCGAACACAATTACACAACCTACGGTAACGCCCATTTCTTCCAATTCTTTTTTGTTAGCACCACAATCAACAAAAATGTCAGTAACCTTTGGTGCCGTATCCTTAGCTATGTCTCGAACATGAATCGCTGGCCAACCAAATACACCTTTTACGATGCCTTTTTTGGTAAAAATATTTACTCTTTTAGATGGAGCAATCAGAGCGTCAGAGCCTCCATTTCTACGCACATAAATATAACCATTGTCGTCAATATAGTTTACAAACCAAGAAATTTCGTCAGAATGTGCCTCTATTACAACTTTATAGGGCTGGTTTGGATTAATAACCCCAACCGCAGTGCCGTAAGTGTCTATTATATATTCATCAATATAAGGTTTTAGGTAATCGAGCCAAATTTGTTGGCCTGATGATTCAAAGCCAGTTGGCGAGAAATTGTTAAGGTATTTGTAAAGAAATTGTTTTGAAGAATCTGTCATTGAATATATTTGTTTGATTGAAAATTAAATTAAAAAAGGTTTAAGAATATCATATCCAAACCGAAGGAGCAATAGCCCAACTACCACCAAAAACATCTTTCTTACAAAAGCACTCCCATTTTTTAAGGCGGTTTTGCTTCCGATATACGAACCTAAAATATTGCAAAGCATCATGGGTATTCCAATTTTGAAAATGACAAATCCTTTAGATAAAAAGAAAATTAGAGATGAAATATCGCCAATAAAATTTACAATTTTGGAGATTGCCGATGCCCTGATAAAACCAAAACCGATGATACTCACAAAGCCAAAAATAAGTAAACTCCCCGTGCCAGGGCCTACAAAGCCATTATAAAACCCCGCCGACATTCCGATTATTAAACCTGCAAAAGGTAAGATTTTGAGCGAAAATCTTAATTTTTCTTCTAGTCCAAGTGCTTTTTTGCGGTAGGTATAAACGGCAATGCAAATCATTAAAACTAAAATAATAGGCTTGAGGATTTCTTGTGAAACTTTGTAGGAAAGATTTGCCCCTAAAAAAGACATACTTGCCGCCCCAAAACTAGCTAGTAAAGTGGTTTTTATCGGAATTTTAACTTTTTTAAGATACTGAAAAGCCGCAACGGCTGTACCCATAAAACTCGAAAAACGATTTGTACCGATGGCCATTGGTACAGAAAAACTGGGGAATAAAATAAACAAAACGGGGAGCTGAATCAGTCCGCCACCGCCCACAATGGCATCAATAAATCCTGCCAAAAGTGCAGAAATCATTACAATTATTAATTCGTAAATTTCAAAATTATTCATTCACAAAGATAAGAAATCTAATCTATTGATAAAGAAGTATGATAAGAATTGATTGATTTTGTAATAGGTTGAAAATCAAATATTTAAGATTAATAGTAGTTTTGTTTACCCTAATTTTGGAATCAAAACAATAGTTGTAAGACGATTATTTGGTCAAAAAAACCTATTTTTGTGAAAATTTTCAAACAAAACAAAAATGGCAAAGAAAGTATTAATTATTGGTGCTGGGGGAGTTGGGAATGTGGTTGTAAAAAAATGTGCAATGAATCCTTCTGTTTTTTCAGAGATTTTGTTGGCAAGTCGTACCAAATCAAAATGCGATAAAATTGCGGAAGAATGCAAGACCTTAAATTTGCCTACGATTGTGGAAACCGCCCAAGTTGATGCCGACAATGTGCCAAATTTGGTGGCATTAATCAACGAAGCAAAACCTTGGATGATTATCAATGTTGCTTTGCCTTATCAAGATTTGACCATTATGGAGGCTTGTTTGCAAACGGGTGTGCATTATATGGATACTGCAAATTATGAACCAAAAGATGTTGCCAAGTTTGAATATTCGTGGCAATGGAACTTGAAAGAACGTTTTGAGGAGGCAGGTTTAATGGCCTTATTGGGTTGTGGTTTTGACCCTGGCGTTACCCAAGTTTTTACGGCGTATGCCAATAAACATCATTTTGATGAAATGCACTATTTGGATATTATTGATTGCAACGCTGGCGACCATGGCAAGGCATTTGCCACAAATTTTAATCCCGAAATAAATATTAGAGAAATTACCCAAGCGGGGAAATACTGGGAAAATGGTCAATGGATTGAAATCGAGGCCATGAGTATTCATAAACCAATCGCTTATCCTAGAATTGGCGAGAAAGAATCGTATGTTTTGTATCACGAAGAACTAGAATCGTTGGTAAAGAATTTTCCGACCTTAAAGCGGGCTAGATTCTGGATGACTTTCGGGCAGGCATACATTACCCACCTAAATGTATTAGAAAACGTAGGCATGACTTCTATCAAACCTATTAAATTTCAAGGAATTGATATTGTTCCATTAGAGTTTTTGAAGGCCGTTTTGCCCGAACCTGGTTCATTAGGAGAAAATTATTCTGGCCAAACTTCTATCGGTTGTCAGATAAGGGGTATAAAAGATGGCAAAATCAAAACATATTATATTTGGAACAACTGCCATCACGAAGATTGTTGGAAAGAAGTACAAGCCCAAGGCGTGAGTTACACAACGGGCGTACCTGCCATGATTGGGG
>JAYWHL010000364.1:0-2874 GCA_043777715.1 Cytophagaceae bacterium
ATGGGATTTGGGCATCGAGTGTATAGAAACTTTGACCCAAGAGCCAAAATTATTAAAAAAGCTGCTGATGATATTTTGAACAAATTAGGAATAAACGACCCAATATTGAATATCGCACAAGAACTAGAAACGGCCGCACTTCACGATGAATATTTTATTGCTCGAAAACTGTATCCAAACGTAGATTTTTATTCAGGAATTATCTATCGTGCCTTGGGTATTCCTACTAATATGTTTACCGTAATGTTTGCTTTGGGTAGGCTGCCAGGTTGGATTGCACAATGGAAAGAAATGAGAGAAAACAAAGAACCTATTGGCCGACCACGCCAAATATATACTGGCCACACCCTTAGAAATTTTGTACCCCTAAACGAAAGATAAATAGTTTTTATTGTTTGTAATACATTTATCTTTATTATATTTGCGAGATGATTTTGAGAAAAATCACTTTTGTTAGGAAATTTAGTATTTTTTTTAGGAAGTGTTACTTAGCGGTAGATTTGTAGTCAAAAGAACGTAGCACCTTTCTACTTGGACAATAATTAAAATCTTATTTCATGGCTTTATGTTGGAAAGGTGTTCCGAATTTCGGGATACCTTTTTTGTATTTTAGGTTTTCCAGTTTGGCACTTTTTTTGCTATATTGCACTTAGAATCCTATCTACCACTATCATTTATGCAAGTTAATTTTAACATACTCTCAAAACATTACAATAGTGAGTCTTCAAGTAATGAAGAACAGCTAGTGCTAGAATGGAAAGAAAGTAATGCCCTGATGTATGAAAAAATGAAGCATATTTGGGCGATGTCAAACAATATATCGAATGATAAAGCTGGCTTTGATGTAAACGAAACGTGGAGACAAACCGCCACACGTGCAAGAGGCCGTTCGATTTTAAGGAACGTAGCCTATCAAAATGCTGAGATTTTGAGTATTGATAATAGTACAAAAGTTGTTCCATTTTGGCGAAAATATGCTGTGGCTGCCTCGCTGGTTGGTGCTTTGCTCATCTCGGGAGCAATTTATTGGACAAAATACTATAACCCAATCCTTACATTCACAAATGCTAATTCAGAAGTCGCTACTTTGATTTTACCTGATAATTCAAAAGTATTGGTAACCAAAGGGACTTCTATTTCTTATCCAAAATACTTTAGAGATTCAGTTCGATTGGTTTCGCTTACGGGCAAAGCAAATTTCCAAATTACTAAAAACAAAAATCAACCTTTCAAAATTGATACAGGCCCTACGGTAATAAGGGTATTGGGTACTACTTTTGATTTGGAGGCCAACCCTACCTATAATGACCTAGCCGTAGTTGAAGGTTTGGTTGCATTAAAAGACCTCAAATCGGGTTTTGCGATTAAACTGGCCACTGGACAAAGAGCATTATTCAAAAATGGACAAATCACTAAACTTCCTGATGCATCGGAACTTAATTTTGATGAAGAGTCTGTTTTTGATGTTCTAAATATTGTCTCAAATTATTATCAGAAAAATATTTATGTAAATCCTTCGTTGTTACAAAAAGCAACCTCAAGTAAAATATCGGGGTCTTTAGAAGGTAAATCATTCGATGAATGTTTAGAATCATTATCTTTGCTTCTAAATGCTAAATATCACAGCACCCCCCAAGGTATAGAAATTGATTCATTTTCTTTAGACTTGAAAAATTAGCCAAACTGTGGTTTATACATTTTTATTAATACTATGTCTCCAAGGTTAAAATTTTCTGTTTTGAGTTTTTATCTATCTTTCTTCATCTACGATGCAAAGGCAATTAAGCCCGCCCCAAAATCAGAGTTTTTGGGTTCTAAGATACTTACAGTAAAAGACTGGCTTGCCACGATGCGTACAAAAGGCCATAAATTGTTTTATGTTCATTCGCAATTGGACATGAATAGGCTCATTCGACTAAACCAAGAAGGAGGTAATACCACAGATTTACTCAAAGACATACTAAGAGGCCAACCCGTTAATATTATCGAAAAAGGGGAGGATATTTATATTGTTCGTAAAAAAATCGTAACTCCCGACCCCGATATTGCCCTAGAAGCCAAAATTTTGAAAGGAAAACAAAGCGTTTATCTCTACAACTCGAATATTAAGTTCTGATTTTTTGTCAATTTTTATTCCTTCTTCAATTGAAAATCTTCCTTTTTATTACCCTTTGGGGTTTTTATGCCCAAACAAAACCCACCTTGTCGGTTAAAATCTCTCAGTTGTCTTCAACCAATGGAAAAGTCTTTCTTCAAGTTTTAGATTTGAACCAAAATGTGGTACATTCATCAGTTTTAACTATACCCTCCAAAAATTTTACATGGACATCACCGAGTATTCCTGACGGTAAATATGCCGTTAAGATTTTCCATGACGAAAACAATAATGGAAAGATGGATACTAATTTTGTTGGAATCCCAAAAGAAAAGTGGGGGACTTCTAACAACGTTAAAGCTAAGTTTGCCCCTCCAAATTTCAAAGAAATGATTTTTGATTTTCCTTCACAAAAAGAAATAATAGTCTTCGTAAATAATTAGGCTATTATTTTCCAAAACCTCCTGATATTAGGTACCTTAGATAAATGCCTTCGGAATGTTCTAATTCTTTGGCGTTAAGGTTAAAATAAGGCTCAAACCGTATCGACAAACTTAAATTTTTATCTAAATTAATTTCTTTTATTAACCTCAATATCAATAGATTACGGTTATATTCTATGTAATCTGTGCTTTTAAAGTTTGTAGAAATAGATTGGTATAAATCTCCACCATTGGGGGCAATGTATCCATCTGACAACCAATAATTAAGGGTTAAGTTTAAGATTTTTGTGTTTAATGAAATTGAATTAGAAATCCCAAGTCCGTCTTTTAGCTGTT
>JAYWHL010000365.1:0-2873 GCA_043777715.1 Cytophagaceae bacterium
ACCCACAAATGTACGATTATCTCTAAAAACGATAAAGCCGCTATCCTAGAATTGCCTTATGGTATTGAAGGAACAGCCGCTTTGAAACAATTGGCCAAAGAAGACAGCAAACTAGCCGAAGTTGGCGAAGCCCTAGACTTTAAGGTAATTGAGTTTTCTAAAGACGAAAAACGCATTACACTTTCGCACACTAAAACTTGGCAAGATGCTAAAGACGAGGTGGTTGCCGAAGAAACCAAGAAAACAGCAAAAGTGGTTGAAAAAACCAATGCTGCTGCCGCTGCCGAGAAATCGACACTTGGCGACATTGATGCCCTAACGGCATTGAAAGCACAAATGCAAGAAACAGAAAAAGAAGCTGCCAAAGAGAAATTAGCAAAAAAAGCTCCTTCTAAGAAAGCTGCTGCTGCCGTTGCCCCAGAGGCTACCGATGCTCCAGCCGAGGAAGCTCCAGCCGAAGCCGAAGAAGCACCCGCTACTGAAACTCCTGCTGCCGAATAATTAGTTTTGAATACAAAAAAGGGGAGTCAGACTTAGGTTTGACTCCCCTTTTTGTGTTTTAGAAATAACTATAAATACTTACAACTATCATTATCATTTTTTTTTCAAAAACTCAGTCTTCTTCAATACGATACCTCCTTCATTATTTTCGATTTTTACAAGCAAGTATTTACCTACACCTTACGGTACTATTCATAAAACTTATTCTCATTTTATTACCCAAATACAGCTTGCCACAAAAGGAAGTTCAGTACCCTTAACAGAAATCATCATGCCAAAATTCAACATATACGACTTTGTTAGTATGCTAATCGTATTGATAGTTTCAATCATCATTTATACGCAATCAAGAAGAATTGCAGATAAACTCATTCACTCATGAAAAACTTTCAGTTTGGTATCTATCTGAATCGGAAGTAGTAAAAAAAAATTTGGTTCTATTGGAGTTCCGTTTCATTTCGTTTACGACAAAAACGGTTATCAAACTAAACGAATAGGAGGCGAAACTAAAATTAATTTCTTGATAAAATAGCTTTACCCATTCGGTAAAACATACTCCTACAATGCCTTTTATCAAACCAATCTGCACGTGCAAGTTGGAAACTTGCTCTACATTCCTAAATAATCAATGCCAAAAATCTAACTTACAAAAAAAGAAAGTATAGTAAAGCTCTGATTAATAGTGCAATAAATTAATTTCACTAAAATATTCATGCTTTGACCCGCTATCAATTTGCAATTTTGCTTAAAAAGCCCTTATTTTGTACCACCATTCGAGGGGTAGAGGCCCTTCACATTTACATATATTGGTTTCGTGGCCGAGTGGCTAGGCAGAGCTCTGCAAAAGCTCGTACAACGGTTCGAATCCGTTCGAAACCTCCCAAAAGCCTTTTCTTTTATTAGAAAAGGCTTTTTGATTTTAAAAGAATCCTTCCAGCAAACAATTTCGTATTTTTGTAAAAATATAATCTCCCCTTTTTATGAATCGCAGACCACGACGCCTTAGGTATTCGCCCGCTATAAGAGACATGGTTGAAGAAACCAGTGTTTCGGTCAATGATTTTATTTATCCAATGTTTGTGCTGGAAGGCCAAAACCAACGGCAAGACATAAAATCTATGCCTGGGATTTTTAAATATTCGTTAGATACTTTACTTGATGAATTGACAGAAGTTTCGGATTTAGGGATTCGGTCTATTGCACTTTTCCCGAATTTACCTGAAAATCGCAAAGACAGATATGCCTCCGAAAGCCACCGTGCAGGTAGTTTGTATCTTGAAAGTATAGCGGCTATCAAAAACAAATTCCCTAACCTTTGCCTAATGACGGACGTTGCCATGGACCCTTACAGTAGTGATGGCCACGACGGGTTCGTGCAAAACGGGGAAATTGTGAACGATGAAACCCTAGAAATTTTAGGAAAAATGGCCTTGGCACAAGCCCAAGCAGGGGCAGATATGATTGGCCCGTCGGATATGATGGACGGCAGAGTGGGATATTTACGGAAGATACTTGATGCTGGGGCGTTTCAAAACGTGAGTATTATGGCTTATTCGGCCAAATATGCTTCGGCATTTTATGGGCCATTTAGAGATGCCCTAGATTCGGCTCCGAAATTTGGAGATAAAAAAACGTATCAGATGAACCCTGCTAATGTGCGAGAGGCACTTGTTGAGGCCAAACTGGACTATGAAGAAGGGGCAGATTTTTTGATGGTAAAACCCGCTTTGGCCTATTTAGATGTTATCAAAACTTTGAACGATAATTTTGATATACCCATTGCAGCCTATAACGTTTCGGGCGAGTATGCGATGGTAAAAGCCGCCGCTCAAAATGGCTGGCTAGATGGCCAACGTACGATGATAGAAAGCCTTACGGCCATAAAACGGGCAGGTGCAAAGGTTATCCTGACGTATTTTGCCAAGGAATTTGCCTTGCTTGGAAAGTAATTAATGAATAAAATTTGAGTGTAGCCTAGATTATAAGTCTGAAATCCAAGGACTTATCCAACATTTAAAGAAAATCTTGATTACTAGACAATTTTACAAAATATAGCATATCGCAGAAATTTGTCTAAGAATATTGCTTTCGCAAAGGTGGTTGGTGAGCCACCAACCACGGAGAAAGACAATCCCAACATTCAAAGAAATCAATTACCGCCTGCCTCGCCAATACGCCAAGATTCTACAATCGGAAACCAAAGGGCTTGGTATTCGGGGTAGCGGGTTAGCTCGTAGTGGTCTTCTACAAACTGGTTGGGGCGTCTCAAAAATGTAAAGTTAATATCCCCCGCCTGCCCACGGCGGTTATACGTCCACACTTCTTTATCTTTGCTTCGTAACACCCTATCGGCTTCGCCCATGATGGTAAAA
>JAYWHL010000366.1:0-2867 GCA_043777715.1 Cytophagaceae bacterium
CTTGGATTGGGTGGCTTTGGCCGCCTTTTGTTAGGAGGTCTATCACGCTGGCATCGGCGGTCATGTAGCCAATCACACTCAGGTCTGATTCTGACTCTATTTTGGCAAAATCTTCTTGTTTTATTGTAAACAATAGTTCGTAGTCTTCGCCTCCGTTTAGGGCCGCCGTCAGTGGATTGATGCCCAAATCTTCGGCTGCTAAAAAGGTGTGGTCGTCTATGGGCAGGCGGTCTTCGTAAATCACAGCCCCTGTTTTGGACTGGCTACACAAATGGAGAATTTCGGCAGCAAGGCCGTCGGAAACGTCAATCATGGCTGTTGGCACGATGTTTAATTCTTTGAGGCGGCCTAGCCAGTCTATTCGGGCTTCGGGCCTTAGCTGGCGTTGTAGCACATAGTCTTTGCCTGATAGTTCGGGTTGCATGGTAGGGTCGGTCAAAAACACCTGTTTTTCTCTTTCAAGTGCCTGCAAACCCAAGTAGGCCGCCCCAATATCGCCCGTTAAACAAATAATATCATTGGCTTTGGCCGTGTTTCTTTTGGTTATTTGTTGGGCCGCTGCCATACCCACGGCACTAAGGCCAATGGTCATGCCCATTCTTGATGCCGTGGTGTTGCATTGCACGAGGTCTATTTGATAGGCTAGGCAGGCGGCCTTTACCCCCAAATAAAACTCTTCTACGGCCTCTACCGAAAACCTGTTGCTCAATCCCATGCTAATTAGCACCTGTGTAGGGTTGGCGTTCATGGCAATAATATTTGATACGCCAATGGTAACGGCCTTAAAACCAAGGTGTTTGAGCGGAAAATAGGCCAAATCGAAATGCACGCCTTCGAGCAGGAGTTCTTGCGAAACTACGATTTGCCCATCAGGATTGATTCCTGCGGCGTCGTCGCCAATGCCCAATACCGTTTGGGTGTTGATAAGCGGAAAATGTGCCGCAATGCGATTGATAAGCCCCAATTTACCAAGGCTGTCTAGTTCTGTTCGTTCCAAAATTGATTTTTTAAGTATCTTAAAATAATTTTCTTAAATCTAATTGTCTAGTAATCAGTAGGTTTGGTATTTAATTCTTTTAGCTCTACTAAAACCCTTCCCGTGGTTGGTGGCTCACCAAACACCTTTGCGAAAGCAATATTCTTAGACAAATCTCTGTGTTTTGCTACATTTTGTAAAATTTTCCAGCACTCAGCTAAACTAATTTTGCCCAAGTACAAGTAGTTAGTAGGTTTGATATTTAGTTCTTTCTTTACCTCGGAATAGTTTTATATAACAAAAACCCAACGCCCGCAAAAATAATATTGGGTAACCATACGGCCAATATTGGGGACAAATCGCCTCCTTCGGCTACGCCCTTGGCAAAAATAAAAAACATGATATAAACAAAGGCCAACACAAAACCAAAGGCTATTTGCAAACCCACGCCTCCACGAGATTTACGTGCCGAAACAATAAGCCCTATGGCCGTGAGGATAAGCACCCCAAAAGGATTGGCAAATCTAATGTATTTTTCGATGAGATAAACCTCCACCCCATCGGCCCCACGGCTTTGTAGTTTTGTGATATAGGCGTTGAGTTCGGTGAGGGTGAGGGTTTCTTGTTGTAGGTATTTACTCCCAAAATCGTCGGGTTTTAGGTTGAGGGTCGAGTCTATCTGCGTGCCAACTTTCATGGTTTCGGCAGTGCCATTGATGGTTCTGATGCGATAATCAAAAATTTTCCATTTGGCCGACGTGGAGTCCCAAGTGATATGGTCGCAGGAGAGTTTTTGGAGGAGTTGGTTGCCTCTTATCTTTTCTAGTGTAAATTTATAGCCCGTTTGTGTGCCATTGTTATAGCTTTCAAGGTAGGCATAAACCTCTGGGCCAATTTTGAGATGATAGTCTCTTTGCTCAAAGTAAAATGCCGATTTTACGTACTTTTTTTCAAAAGCTATTCGCTTTTTGTTGCCATTGGGTACTACGTAGGCTATCATAAAAAAAGTAGTAACGCCAATAATTACCGCCCCCATAAAATAAGGCCACATTAACCTCACAAAGCTAACGCCACTGCTCAAAATGGCGATGATTTCAGTACGAGAAGCCATATTTGCCGTAAAGAAAACCACCGAAATAAAAACGATAAGCGGACTGATAAAAATAGCCCAGTGCGGTATGAAATTAAGGTAATATTCTAGAAAAATGGCCTTGACGGGTGCTTGTTTTTCGATGAAATCATCTAGTTTTTCTACATAGTCAATTACCGTGATTATCAGCACGATGATAAACATAACGAAGACGTAGGTTATCAAGAATTTTTTAAGAATATAGGCATCAAGGCGTTTCATGGCATCGTAGATTAAGGTTTTGGTTTTGAAGCAACTGGTTAATTTGCCTTTACTTTTATGCCATGGTAGCGTTCTTGTTCTTGATAGTCTTTTCTGAGGGGATGGCCTTCCCAGTCTTCTGGCATTAATATTCGGCGGAGGTCGGGGTGGTTTTCAAAACCAATACCCATGAGGTCGAATATCTCTCGTTCATGCCAATTGGCAGTTTTCCAAAGGTGGCTTAGGCTAGGCACAAGGGGCAGCGGTTCGTGGTTTTGGTTACGAGGTATTTTTATTTTGAGCATCAAACTATGCTCATACACCACCGAATATAGGTTATAAACTATCTCCATGGTATTGGCCACGGGGCCGTTGTCTATGGCCGTTATGCAAGAAAGTAAATCAAAATAACAATCGTTGTGGTTTTGTAAAAAACCCGCTACTTCGGCAATGCGTTCGGCCACAACGCTAAGGCTTGGTTGCAAAGCGGTTGGGTCTTCGGCAATGATAATACTTTCACCAAACTGGCTGACTAATAAATCTTTGAACATAGTTGCAGGG
>JAYWHL010000367.1:0-2866 GCA_043777715.1 Cytophagaceae bacterium
ACCATTCCAGCACCTGGCAATAGTGTAGTGAACGTACCCGTAACACCAACTACGGCGGCCATTGGTACAACCCCACCATTCAATGCCACCACAACGCCAAAAGCAGGAGAACCAAACACAACCAATAACAATGCTACGCCAATGACACCATCGGCGGCGGTAGTAGGGTGTTCGGTGGCTTCGGTGGGAGGTTCGGTTAGCTTTGCAGGAACGTTGCCAGTGTGTAACACCGCAAATTCAGGGACGCTCACTTTGTCGGGGAATACAGGAAATGTAGTACGTTGGGAGACATCAACCAACGGTGGAGGCACATGGACAACCGTAGCAAATACCAACACAACTACATCTTACAGTTTCGTGAATGCTGCCAACAACCAGCAATATAGAGCAGTAGTGAAAAACGGCCCGCAATGTACCGATGCCAACGCCACGCCAGTAACCATAACCACCAACGCAAGTGCCTGTTCAATAGATTGTTCGTTTCCAGCACCTGTAATTGTGAAGTAATCAAGTAGGCTAACAACTCTTTTTGGGAGTTGTTAGCCACTAATACTTGGTTTTTAAAAAGCCTTTTTTATAAATGAATCATGTCAATAAACATAAAAATAGATGATTACTACCACACAATTACTCAGGCATCGTACCGCTCAAACACGGCAATCCATACTTCTAATGAGTGTGCTTGGCTACTGGCTTGACATTCTAAAGTTTGAACTCAATAAAATTAATACCAAAATAGGAGCTACATTTTTGATAAAAATTAAAAAGCTATTTGCTCACTATCTATATCATAAAGGAATACAAAAAAGGCTCAGTCCAATTTTCGGTAGAATGGATTCAGTCGTGATGATTACCTAAACAACGCTGGTATTTCGTCACCTAAAATCCTAAAACGTTTTATCTAATCGATTCAAATCAAATTAAATATTCTAGATAATGGAACAATATTCTACAAAACTAGACGCCAAAATGAGCATTGCCCCTCATTTTTTGATTGGCTTACTTTTTACAGCCTTCATGATGGTATCAGGCTACGATACTTTTGCCCAAAAGTTCGTAAAGGCTACTGCAACAGGCTCTGGCACTGGCACTAACTGGGACAATGCCATTGGGGCATCTGGCCTAAAAGCGGCCATTGAAGCAGGCGGTACAATTTATATAGCCGCAGGAACTTACAATCCTGCGAGTACCATGAACCTAAATTCGCCTTCAACTTTCAAAATTGTGGGAGGCTTTGCTGCATCAGCCGCAGGCACGAGTTTGTCTAGCTATAACCCAGCCGTAAATCAAACCGTAATTAGTGCCAGTGGAATGTCGGCGGGGCTGAAGAGGGTTTTTGCGAGTACCTCCAACGACATAGAACTCAAGGGTTTAGTTTTGCAAGATGGTTCGCAAGGAACTACGGGCGGAGCTTTGTACGTAATTACAGGAAAGGTGCTGAAATTTTCGGATCTTGTTGTTAAAAACAATACGGCTGGCGGTATCGGGGTTTACTCTGTTACAGGTGCAACGGCTTCGGTAAGTTTTACAAATTGTATCTTTCAGAACAATACTAATACTGGTAACGGTGGGGCTTTGGTATGCTCTACGGTTTATGAAACCGCCGACCCTATCACAAACACCCCAACGCCAGGAAAATTTACGATGAGCGGTTGTAGTTTTGCAAATAATACTTCAAACGGTCAGGGTGGAGCTATCGAATTTACGACCTCTCATGCTTGGGAAATTAGTAATACTTGTTTTTCGGGAAATTCGGCCTATTTGGCAGGGGGGGTAATATTTACAACCTCTAAAAAGAATATTTTAACGGGTTGTAATTTTACAGGAAATTCGGCCACAACAGCCGAGGGTGGTGCAATGATTGCCACAACGGCCACGGCCACATTAACCAATTGTAATTTTGTGAGCAACACCGCCATAGGTGCAGGTTCGGGTTATGGAGGAGCAATTTTTGCAACAACGGCATCTTTAACGATGTCGGGAACAAATTTTTATGATAATACAGCAAAAGCAGGTGGAGCAATTTACAGCACCACTTGGGCTAATAATATTAGAAGCACGGCTGCTAACTGTATTTTTTCTAATAACGAAGCTACCAATACCACTGGTACCGTAACAGGAACAAATGGCGGAGGTGCAATCGTAATCAATGCCAATGCCAACGGTTGGGATTTTACAAACTCAAAATTTGTAAACAATAAAGTTCCAACAAACGGTTGGGGCGGGGCCATAAGCCACTATGATTCAGAGACTACGATAGACAATTGTATTTTTTATAACAATACAAAAGGTGGAAGTGCTACGATTTCGGGAAGTGATATAAAAAATTACGACAATGCGGGGCATTTCAACTCCATAACAAATTCGAGTATGCAGTTGGCCAATGCAGCAGCCTACACCAATCAGGCAGATGTTAAAGATGCAACGGCTTATAATTTTGGCACGGGCGTAACTTTCAGTAATGTTACAGACCCAGCCGTGGCCGCAAGCCCAAGCATTACTTGCCCAATCGCATTGGCAGCCATTGCTTCGATAACTACGAATACACCACCAACACAAACGGCAACATCAGGCCAATCGAAAACGGGTAATGCCGCCATGGAGTTAATGCCTACTGGTGCTATTTCGCCTTATACGTATAGCAATGGGGTTGGCGAGTCGGGTTGTGTGGCACCCTCTGGAGCTACCCTCCTCCCTGGCCTTACGGTGTTGGCTTCGGGTTCTTATTCTTACACCGCTCCAAGTATTGCAGGTACTTATTATTACTGTATAAAAGTATGTGATGCCTCAAACCCCGCCGTTTGTAGCGTTACAACTTATTCGCTAACCGTAAGCCCTCCTTCGGCTGCGGGCGGTGCGGCTGCTT
>JAYWHL010000368.1:0-2866 GCA_043777715.1 Cytophagaceae bacterium
ACCTTATTATTTTGGCATACCTAATTGAAAACGAAGAGCCTCGTAAACCCCCAATTGAATATCAGGGTCAATGATTTCACCATAAAACAGAGAAAGTCGACGTTTGTCAATTGTCCTGATTTGATGGCATAAAACCAGAGATTCATTTGGTAATTCGCTTGTGCCTATGGGTAAAAGCACTTCATTAGGATAAATAAAGCGATTGGCTTGCTTTGAAGAAATGGGCAAAACGTTTACACAATTGAGCAAATCGTTAATGTCGTCTTCACTAACGACTAAAACAGGACGTGATTTGCCTTGTTCAGACCCTACAACGGGGTCAAGATTGGCACGGTAGATATGCCATTTATTGATTTCATTCATAGCAACTCACCGTCAATATGTTTGAAATCATCTGTTACCTCAGCTACATCTGCTAAAAACAAAGGGTCATTGGCGGCTTTTTGAAGTATAGCATGACGTTTTTCAGCAACATTTTCACTGTAATTAGGTAAAACAGAAATAATGGGAACATTCAACCTTTTAGCAAATGACAAAATAAATGCTAAATCCTCTTGGGTTGAATATCCTAATGTTAATTGCCCCATTTTTTTAAATTTTGATACAGAACAAAGTTAAATATTTTTACAATATCATCTCTATTTTTTAACCAATAAACCAAATTTTCAAAATGAAAAACAAAAAAACAATCCTCGTATTTATCGCCCTGATAAATGTATTTTCTTTTCAGCTTTTGGCCCAAAAGAAATTTGAATTAGCAGACTACACCAAGTTTGTGGGCATTTCCGACCCACAAATATCACCAGATGGCAAAAGCGTGGTCATTGTCGTTTCCAGACCTGACTATGCCCTCAACCGATACAATGCCGAACTGGTTTTAGTTGACGTAGTGTCGGGAAAGCGACGTGTACTCACCCAAGACAGAGCTTCTGTTTCAAGCCCTCGTTGGTCGCCCAATGGCGAGCAATTGGCTTTTATATCCAGGGTTGGGCAAGGCAGTGCCGCCAGTAACCAAATTTTCTTACTTGCCATGCAAGGTGGCGAAGCAAAGCAAATCACCAAAGCGGCCAAAGGCGTACAACATTTTGCTTGGAGTCCTAATTCAGAAATGATTACTTATGCGGCATTAAACGAACCCAAAAACAAAGCCGAAATTGAAAAAGGTTTTACCGCCTTTGAAATTGCCAATAACGATTTGTTTATAGGCAGTCAACCACAACCTGCACATATTTGGTTAGTAAACACAACCACCGCCGAAAACAAAAGATTAACTGATGGCGATTGGAGTTTGCCGCTTGTCATTCAGCCAAGTCCACCATCACCGCCCTTCTCATGGTCGCCAGACGGAAAAACTATGTTGTTTGTAAAAGTGGTATCCGCCTACTCTGGTGATGGGCAAAATAGAACTATCCAAATATTGAATGTTGCCAATGGGACATTTAAGCCATTAACCACCAGAACGAAATTGGAAGCCTACCCCAATTTTTCGCCAGATGGAAGTAAAATTTCCTATTGGGCTAAAAGTAGTAGTACGAAAATCAATGAACTATGGGTCACGGATGCAGATGGTGGCGAAGGCAAACCAATTTCGGCACAATTAAATAGAGACTTGTATTTATCTACTTGGATACCCGACAATAAAACTTTTTTGGTAGGCGGACACAACGACAATAAAACATCAATGTGGAGCATGGGTTTAGATGGTAAAACCACGCTACTCGATTTAGCTAATATTTCTCCATCTTGGGGCTATTGGATGGATGCAACTGTCAGCAAAACAGGGGCTATTGCATTTACTGGTACTGAACCCAACAAACCTGTTGAAATGTATTTTATGTCATCAACCGCTTCAAAACCTATTGCATTAACTGATTACAATAGTGAAGTGAGCAAGATGACATTAGGCAAAACCGAAACCATCCGTTGGGAAAACGATAATTATAAACATTGTGGCATTGTAACCTATCCCACCAATTATGAAAAAGGCAAAAAGTATCCTTTGGTTTTAATGATACACGGTGGACCAAGTGCAGCATCGGTGGAGGTGTTTGCAAGATTTCCACAAATTTTGGCAAACGAGGGGTATTTTGTTTTTGAACCCAATTACAGAGGTAGCGATAACTTAGGTGCTGCCTATAAATTAGGCATTGTAGAAGATGCAGGGGCTGGACCTGGACGTGATGTAATGGCAGGCTTAGAAAAACTAAAAGCAACTGGCATGATTGACAATGACAAGATTGGCGTGACCGGCTGGTCGTATGGAGGGTTTATGACCGTTTGGTTAGCGGGGCATTATGGTGGTTGGAAAGCCGCAGTTGCAGGGGCGGCAGTAACTGATTGGGTTGACCAGTATAATTTAGGTGATCTTTATTCAAATTGGGGAAGTTATCTTGGTGGCTTACCTTGGGTAGGCGATAATATGAAAAAGTATATCGCCCAATCGCCCATTACCGAAGCCAAAAATATCAAAGCACCCACCCTCATTTTGGCCAATACGGGCGACCCCAGAGTTCCTGTTACTCAATCCTATAAATTGTATCATACCTTGATAGATAATGGCACGGTTACAAAATTTATAGGCTGGCCAATTCCTGCCCACAACGCCTCCGACCCTGTAACCCAGATGGAACGAGATAGGCTTTGGTTGAATTGGATGAACACATATTTGAAGTAATGGACTTCGGGTTTTTAGAAATCAAGTACCCCTCCCTATTTTCTCTATTTTTTAATCAATAAATCAAATTTCAAAATAAAAAAAGTAGCAGATTACCTTATTATTTTGGCATACCTAATTGAAAACGAAGAGCCTCGTAAACCCCCAATTGAATATCAGGGTCAATGATTTCACCATAAAACAGAGAAAGTC
>JAYWHL010000369.1:0-2854 GCA_043777715.1 Cytophagaceae bacterium
AAGCCACCGCCGCCCAATCGGGTTGGGAATTTAGATATTGATTACCCAAAGCAATTAAGGCTTCAAAAGCCAAGGCATCAATCCAAATCCATTCATAGATTAGTTGGTAAGTATGCCCAATTCGTTGAAAATACTTTGTATCTCCGTGGCTTTTGCGGTTGGGTTCTAGGGCTTTATTAATTCCGTGAAGGGCCACCTTAAAGCCTTGGTCGTCTAAATCGTCTTCCCAAAGTTTATCTACAATCTGGTCTTTTTGTAGGGCTTTGCGACTTCTGGCCATCAAAAAAAACTGAAACAATTGTATTGATTTATCTCGCCCCCAGTCTTTAGAATTTAGTTTTTTGTCATCAACCCACACCTCAAAACTCCCCAGTGTATTTACCTTGACGGGAGCATTTTGTTTTTTATCCAAAATATGATTCAGTTGCTCTAAAAAGCCTTGCATTTTATGGGATTAAAGTTTTGTTGATGGGAGTTTAACAATTTTTTTTACTTATTTTTTGCTCATTTATTCGGTACTCTTTTTGTTACCTTTGTGCTGTAATTAAATAATTATCAGAAATGGAAATCTTAGAAAAACCCTTCAGCGAATGTACCCTTAGTTATTTAGAAGATACTTTTGAGATAAGGCCAACCCGCTCTATGGCCGAATTAAAATCTTGGCTTGATGCCGATATTTTACTAAATGATGCTGAAAAACGTGATATTTTGTTTTTTCAAGATGGGCTTATTGATAATGTTGTGCATTGGAACGAACAAGAACTAGCACTTCATTTTATTGGCCCTTTGTTTTCGTTGGCTCACTTTTTGGGAGATGATTTCAAATATAATCTCTTTGCCGAGCGACCAATCAGTGCGGTTGTGCCTGGCTTTCAAAATCAAAACATTCGCCTGTTTGGTAAACCCGATGGTTTGATAGCTTCGGGTTATCGTGAGCCAAAAATGCCATACTTTGCTTTTCAAGAATATAAAAAACACAAAGAACCTAATGGGGAGCCAGAAGGCCAATGTCTTGCCGCACTTTTGGCTGGACAGGTCATCAACCAAAACACTCAGCAAACGATGTATGGTTGTGTAGTAGCTGGCCAAAACTGGTATTTTATTACCTTGATTGGTAAAAACTACTGCATCAGTCCAGCTTATTCTGCCCTTACCGATGAAGTTTTCTTTATCTTCAAAGCATTAAAATCTTTAAAGAAAATTGTCAAAATATTAACGGCTTGATGCAAATAATAGCTTTAACAAAATTTGTTTGAACTATTAATGTCCTAATTATTTGTATATCAAGCCTATAGCCTTCCGCCAATTGCTTTCCACCACTTAATGATGCGTTGCTTCTACTTTCCTTTTTTAGGTTTTTCTGATTTCAGCAAGTCAATTTTTTTATCAAGTGCTTCAATCTGTTCTGCCATAAGGCCAAGCATCGCCATTATCTTTCGTGAATCTGATTTAGACGAACCCAAAATGTCGTCAAGCTCAATTTTTTGGCCAATTTTATCTTCTATTTTTTGCCCGATATTCTCACTAATTTGAGCAAACTGTTCCTGTAATTGTTCTTGAAACTGCGAGGCTTGTTTTTTGGGGTCTTTGATAGAATCTAAAACAAGTTTTGGGGTAACAGCAGCGACTTGTTTCCAAAAATCAAAACTTTTTGAAATAATTCCTTTTTGTTCTTCAACGGGTTTATCTTCAACGGCCTTGAGGGTGAGGTCGGATAATTTGTTTTGCACAAAAGCGGTGGCGTCTTCAAAGTTCAAAAATCGTTTTTCTTCGCCCGTTTGCACGTGCCTGATGTTACCCCGCCACTGAACCTGGGCTTCGCCGTCGTCGTTATTATAAATTTTTTGTGAAAGCCTAAGCACAAAAGAGGCCGTTTCTTCTTTTTTATCAGTCATTTTGTGTATTTTTCGTAAACGTAACAAAAACTTAATTTCAGCATAATATAAATCTAGTGCTTTTTGATGGTAGAACAAAATCAATTTTAATAGAAAAATGCTTAACAAACTAACCGAAACCCTTGGTAAAATCAACTTGACACCTGTGTCGGGCATGGACGCCACCTTTTTATACACCGAAACCCCCACTACCCCCATGAACATTGGGTCGGTGATTGTGATAGAGGGTTCGCTCGATTTTGAAACTTTCAAAGCCACCGTACATTCACGCATTCATCAATTTCCAAAATTAAGGCAAAGGCTCGTTTATGTGCCTTTGAGCATTGATTATCCCTATTGGGTGGACGACCCAAATTTTGATATAGACCTGCATATCAATCATATAGCCTTGCCAAAACCTGGCTCTTGGAAGGAATTACGTGGTACGGCTTCGCAAATTTTTAGTGAACCCCTCGATCAAAACAGGCCACTTTGGGCTTTAACGTTTGTGGAAGGACTGGACAATATCCCGCAAGTTCCTAAAGGCTCTGTGGCCATTATTTCGAGAATGCACCACGTGGCGGTTGATGGCGTTGGTGGGGCAGGAATGATGAGTTTGTTTTTGGATTTTACGCCCGAAAAAAGAGAAATTCCAGCACCTCGGCCATTTAATCCTAAGCCATTGCCCAACGAAATTGAGCTGACCTTAAACTCGGCAATGAGTTTTGCAAAAGACCCGCTCAAATTGCCAAAATTACTGACTGATGCCCTCAAAGCAACGGTAAAGGCAGGTTTTTTGACCAGAATCCAGAAAACAGATTTACCCACTGCCCCTTTTTCTGCACCAAGTACACCCCTAAATGGTATAATTTCGGCCCGAAGAAAATGGAATTCGGCTATCTTATCACTCGATAGAATATTGGTACTCAAAAATATTATGGGAACCACCATGAACGACGTAATGCTGTCTATTTGTGCAG
>JAYWHL010000370.1:0-2852 GCA_043777715.1 Cytophagaceae bacterium
AGTATTTTGTATGAATTGGAGGGCAAAGATGCCAAATATGTGCTGGGACTATTGGATTCTGAAACGGGTGCTGAAATTGTTTCTAATCTCGACGACGACCACCGCCAAGATTTCCTGAAGATATTTACTTCCCAAGAATTGGCCCTGTATATCAACCTCATCGAGTCGGACGATGCCGTGGATATTCTCAACGACCAACCCATTAAGGTACGAGAAGAAGTGATTGCGTATCTAAAAGACAGAGAACAAGCTCGTTTTATTATTGATTTGATGAGCTACCCCGAAGACGTGGCGGGGGGGTTGATGCAGAAAGAATTAATAAAAATCAATGTAAAACAAACCGTTACGGAATGTGTGGAGGAGATTCGCCGCCAAGCCGAGGACGTAGAGAAAGTGTATAGCGTGTATGTGGTGGACGACGACGGGATTTTGCAAGGCGTGGTGTCTTTAACCAAAATTATTGTGGCCAAACGAGGCTCTAAAATTGCGGATATTTATGACGACGACATCATCTCGGTCGAAACCTATCGTCCTGCCGAAGACGTAGCCGACCTCATGCAAAAATATGACCTCGATGCCATTCCCGTAGTCAATATCCAAGGCCGACTCCTGGGCCGAATCACGATTGACGACGTTTTGGACGTAATAACCGAACAAGCCGAAGAAGACATTCAGGCCATTACGGGAGTTTCGGCGTCGGTCGAAGAAGACGATACCGTTTGGCAAATCACTCGGGCTAGGCTTCCTTGGTTGGCTATTGGCATGATAGGCAGTTTGGCAGGGGCTAAATTTATGGGACTTTTTGAACACGACCTCCTCCGTATGATTCCCGCTTTGGCCTTGTTCATTCCCATTATTGGCTCTACGGGCGGCAACGTGGGTATTCAAACTTCCTCGTTTATGGTTCAGATACTTTCAGACAAATCGGGCCTTGAAATGGGCTATACCGAGCGGCTTATCAAAATTTTGCTGATTGCGTTGGTCAAGGGGGCTTTGGTTTGTGTTTTTGTGTTTTTGGTAACCTTTTTTGTGTTAGACCACCCCCTCAAACTCAGTATCGTTGTGTCGGTTTCGTTGTATGCCGTGGTGCTGTTATCATCGTTTACGGGTACAATTACGCCCATTATTTTGGATAGATTTGGCGTAAATCCTTCAGTAGCCTCGGGGCCTTTTATTACCACCGCCAACGATTTCTTGGGTTATAGCGTTTACTTTGGCATTGCTTATTTGCTGTATCATTTCTAGGTTATTCTATGAGGCTGGAGCATGATGGCTTTAATCTCCTGATGTTTTAAATTCCATATTTGTAATTTTTTTACAAATATGCAATCCAACTCCACATATTACATTATTTGCAAAAATGGAATTGATATGATAAATCGACTGATATTACCAGAACAACAATGTTTTTTAGGGAATAGATTACAAACAAAAAAGCCAGTTCAATCAAAGAACTGGCTTTTTTGTTTGTAAAAACTGATTGCTAGATAACGGCTTCGGCCAAAACCAAAATTTTGTTGTTTAAGATTTCCACCACGCCACCATCAACCATAAACGATTCGTTGCCAGTAGAGACCAAGCCCTTGCCCAACGTAGAAACCATAGGGGCGTGGTCTTGTTGTATCTGAAAAGACCCATTAGTGCCAGGGAGCGTAACGATTGATACTTCGCCAGCAAAAACTGTTTTATCGGGAGTGATGAGTTCTAATTGCATATTTTTTGATTGATAAAATCTTAGTAAACGATGAATGTTTGATTATTAATTCATTCATTATCAGTTATTTATGTACTTAAATTGTATTAGTTATTGAATTGACACTTCTTAATCAAAAGTAAAATTACTAGTATATCTTTTTCTCAACTTGCACAAAATCCAATATTGGCAAAAGTACTACTTTAGGGGTATCAATTTTGGAATGTTAAGTTGATACTTTTCCCTTATTTCTTGCATTTCTTGTTTCAATACATCAGGATGTTTCCAGTACTTTTCGCTTAATTTTTCACGAATTTCTCTCATCATTTTTACAGCATCAAAAGTCTTATTCTGTTCCATCGTTTGTTGTATTTAAAATTTCTCTTGGAGTTCTAATTTCTATCATTTTGTATCCAAGTTTTAAATTGATTGAGTTGTAAAGTCTAATCCTATTGATGTTTACAATATGCTTGAAGTTCCAACTGGCCAAAACGTCAGCGTTATTTATGGTTGCTAACGCAATGTGGAGTGCATCGTTATAACTTTTATTTGTTAATGCCCCTTCGTTGATATAGGTTTCGGCAAGTTTTATTACTTCGTCATTTACGCCCAGTGTGATGATTTGTTGTTTAGGAAGTTCGTTGATTTTATTACGAATTTCACCTCTTGCAAATTCCAATTCTTGGATAGTCAGGTCTGAAAGCATAATTTTTTTTGAACCCTGCTGATATTCAAGGAAAAGTGCCAATGACCATTCTTTAAATTAAATACCAAAACAACCTCCAATTGTTGATGTATCTGCGTAAACTTTCATTCTACAAATCTAATCGTTTTTGAGTCTAAGTAAAAATGGTGGAGTGGGCAGGAAACGAACCTGCCCATTCCCCTTACTTAGCTACTTCAGCCAATATTTTCTCGCCTTTCACAACGGCGTCTTCTATCGTTCCTACTAAGTTAAAAGCGGCTTCTGGCAGGTGGTCAAGCTCGCCATCGATAATCATGTTAAAGCCCTTGATGGTGTCTTCGATGGCCACCAGTGCCCCTTTAAGGCCAGTAAATTGCTCGGCCACAAAGAATGGCTGCGACAAGAAACGTTGCACACGTCTGGCACGAGAAACGGTCAGACGGTCTTCTTCGGAAAGTTCGTCAAGACCCAAAA
>JAYWHL010000371.1:0-7901 GCA_043777715.1 Cytophagaceae bacterium
AGGCCATTACAGGGTTTAGTCCTCAAAATTATCAGAAATCGTATATCATTGGCAGCAGTCGGGCAATGGTTTGATTATTAGTGTTAATTATTCGATTAATCCGTTTCCTTCATTTCTGAAAAATTGAGGACGTCAATAATACGTATGAGTCTGTTTATTTAAACGACCGTTTTTATACACAGCTACCTTTCCCCTATTTTACTCGATTATACTTATTTAATTTGGCATGTAATTAATTAAAATGTATTATATTTGAATAAATTGAGTAACGTAAATAATTTATGATAAAATTAGGCTACGCTAGAGTTTCGACACTGGAACAAAATTTAGATTTGCAATTGGACTCACTTCAGGGGGAAGGGTGTAAACATATATTTACTGACAAGGTATCGGGCGTAAAGTCGGTGAAACCAGAGTTTGAAAAATTGATAACCTACGCAAGACCAGGAGATACGATTGTGGTTTGGAAACTTGACCGTTTGGGCAGAAGTACCGTTCAATTGATTGAGTTGATTGAAAAATTGAAGATTCAAGGAATCCATCTCAAATCATTGAGTGAATCAATCGATACCTCAACTGCCACAGGCAATTTATTTTTCCAGTTCATGTGTATTTTGGCCGAACATGAAAGAAATGTTATCCGAGAAAGAACCAAAGCGGGTTTAACGGCTGCCAGAGTCAGAGGAAGAAAGGGAGGAAGACCCTCTGGATTAAGTGAACGCTATCAACTCATAGCCCCAGAAGTCAAAAAAGCCTACGAATCTTTGGAATACTCAACCGATAAAATCAGAGAAATTTACTCCATCAAAAGCCAACCAACACTTTACAAAATTTTAGCCTTTGCCAAGGTTGATGTGAAGGGATTTTTGAAGAAACGGGCGAAAGTAGATAAGAAAAAATAATTTTACTCACAATTAATTGTAAATCAATGAATTAAGTTGTGTTCGTGAAGAATTTGCTGAGTGCTTGACAATTCTCCACTTTCGCCTCATCCGTGCGACGGTCGCCCAACCCTTCTCCAAAGGGAGAAGGGCTTTTAAAGATGCCCCTTTTCCGTAGTTGGTGGCTCACCAACCACCTTTGCGAAAGCAATATTCTTATACAAATCTCTAGATTATGATATGTTTTCTAAAATTGTCCAATACTCAGGGAAGTTTGCCCCAAATTTAAGTAACTCCCCAGTACTCAAGTGCTTTCATACAAAATGGGTTACTACTAATCCCACTAATTTCCATACTGTTTCAAATCCTTCAAAAACTGCATTGGTGTTTTCCCAAACTCCGTTTTGAAGGCTTTTGAGAAATACGATTGTGTTTGAATACCCACATTATACATCACTTCAGCGATGGGCATATTTTCGTGGGTCATTAATTGGACGGCCTTTTTCAAGCGAATGGTACGGATAAAATCACCGATGGATTGACCCGTAATACTTTTTATTTTGTTATACAATTTTGTTCTGCTCATTCCAATTTGTGAACAGATGTAATCAATATTCATTTCTGGATTACTCAAATGAGTCTCAATTAAATCAATCAAATCCGTCAAGAATTTTTTATCACCGACCGAATGTGCCAAATCTATCAAATCTGAATGTTGTTCGGTAAAATATTTCTCTTTTGCTTTTTGTTTTTGCGTGAAAATATTTCTGATTGTTAAGGTCAATAATTCGATGCTCAAAGGCTTGGAAAAATAAAAATCAGCCCCTGATTCTATGCCTTCAATTTTTGATTCTTCGGCATTTTTTGCAGTCAATAACAAAAAAGGAATATGACTGGTTTCGTCATTTTGTTTTACTATTTTACAAAATTCAATGCCGTCCATTACGGGCATCATCACGTCACTAATAATCAAATCGGGAAATTCTTCTTTTACTTTTTCGTAGCCTTCTTCCCCGTTATTTGCTTCTAAAATATGATACGTCGCACTCAAACTATCTTTCAAAAATTTTCGTAATTCATCATTATCATCGACAATTAAGATGGCTAATTTATTTTTTACGATGGGTTTCAGTGGTGTTTTAGTTCGTTTCTCCTCTCGAATCGATGTGTTATATTCATCTTTTACTTGAATACTTTCGAGCCTAACGGTTACTTCTTTGTTCTTAACCCATCGTTCTTTTAGGGTATAATCTTCTTTTTTACAGGGAATTCCAATCATAATTTCCGTTCCTTTATTTCGTTCGCTGTACACATAAATAGTGCCTTTGTGCAATGCAGTAAGGCTTTTTACAAATGCTAACCCAATACCAGAACCTAAATGTGCCTCTGAAATTTTGTAATATCGTTCAAATAAATGAGCGATGGATTCTTTTGAAATTCCGATGCCATTATCTGCTACACGGATATAGAGATAGTCTGTTCCACGGTATTCATTCGGAATAATTAACTCATTTTCAAAAGAGGGTTTAAATTTTTCTAACGTATCCAAAATTTCTACTTCAATATGATTGCCATTGCCAATATATTTGAAGGAATTGCTGAGTAAATTAATCACAATTTTTTCAAGGATTTGTCGGTCAAACCATGTTTCTGAATGTTTGTTTTTGATACTGAGGTCAAATTTTATATCTTTTTCATAGGCTAATTCGTTAAATTCATTGGAAATTTCAGCAACAAAACTATCCAAACTTCCTTGTATAACGTTCAATTTAAGCACGCCCGATTCCGATTTTCTGAAGTCCATTAATTCGTTAATCAAGCTCATCAACCGATTGGCATTTCGGTACATTAATTCGTAATAATGATTCGCCGATTCGTTGGTATTTTCCTTTTTCAATCTTTCCAAAGGTCCTAAAATCAAAGATAAAGGCGTACGAAATTCATGGGAAATATTGGTAAAAAACTGTAATTGTTCTTGGTGCATTTCCTCTTTCTTCTGCTCTTCTAAATGTTGTCTTTCCAAGGCTCTTTTAAACCGATAATATTGCACAATTCCCGTTCCAATTGCCAATAAAACGAGCATTCTAAACCACCACCTTGACCAAAAAGGCGGCTTAATAATTACTTTAATGGCGTATTCTTCTTTGTTCCAAAGGCCATCATTATTGGATGCACGCACTTGAAAAGTATATTCCCCAGAACTAACATTGGTGTAGGAAGCCTTTTTCTCATTTTGCGAATATATCCAGTCTTTATCCCAATCTTTGAGTCGGTAGGCGTACTGATTATTTTCGGAAGCGGTATAATTCAAAGCGGCAAAACCAAAGGAAAACGTTGCTTGTTGGTGAGTTAAAATAATTTCTTTGGTGAGGCTAATATCTGTTTGTAATGGAGAATCTTTACCGATAATCACTTTCTGATTATCTATCTGAAAATCAGTTACATAAACGGGAGGAATGAAAGTGTTTTGCGAAATATTTTGTGGATAAAAAGTATTAAATCCGTTGATTCCACCAAAGAAAATTTCCCCTTCTTGGGTTTTTAAAAAGGCATTTGTTTCAAATTCAAGTCCTTGCAAACCATCCGAAGTGTTGTATTTTTTGGCAGAAAGCGTTTCAGGATTCAATTGCATAATGCCATTGGAAGTCGAAAGCCAAAGACTACCCTGCGAATCTTCCTCAATTGCTTTGATAAATTCGGTAGATAATCCCAATTTATCCGTAAAAACAGAGAACGTTTTTTGCTTCGGATTAAACAAATAAAGTCCCGTTTGTCCTAACCAAACTCTGTTTTTACTATCGGTAAAAATGATTTGAAAATCGGGTCGCTTTTTGTCATTATTGAAATAATGGGTAAACGATTTTGTGCTTTCTTCGTAGCAATTCAAACCACCATCGTCCGTTCCAATCCAAATATTTCCTGCCTTGTCTTCATTTAGCGATAAAATATTATTGCCCAAAAGTTGAGTTCTATTTTGTCCGTATATGATGCGAGAAAATGTTTTTGTTTTGAGGTCAAAAAGGTTCAAACCACCGTAATACGTGCCAATCCAAAGGTTATGTTTACGGTCTTCAAAAATTTGCTGAATGTAGTTCGAACTAACACTTTTTGAGTCGGAAGCGTTGTGTAAAAATCGGGTAAAATTATCGCTGTTTTTGTTATATAAACACAAACCACCGCCCCAAGTTGCCACCCAAATATTCCCCTGACTGTCTTCGGTAATGTCCACCACTTCGTTTGAGCCAATCGTTTTTAGGTTAAATCGATTGTGTTTGTAATGCTTGAAAGATTTGGTTTTTCGGTTAAATAAATTGAGTCCGCCCCCATCCGTGCCAATCCAAATATTGCCGTTTCGGTCTTCGCAGAAGGCTTTTACGTCATTATAACTCAAACTATTGGGGTAAGATTCTTGTCTAAATAAGGTGAATTTTTCGGTATTGGGCATATATAAATTGATGCCGCCTCGGTGCGTTCCGACCCACAAATTACCTTGATTATCTTCAAAAATTGCCGAGATGGTGCGTTGTGATAGGCTTTTGGGTTCATCGGGACGATATTGATAATTGAAAAAACAATCAGAAACGGGGTCGAATAAATTGAGTCCGCCGTTGATGCAACCGACCCAAATATTTTTGTTTGTATCAACTAAAATACTCCGTACCAAATTGCTCGCTAAACTTGTTGTTTGGGTTTCTTTATGACTGAATAATTTTGTGGTATTGAACTGATAATTGAAAATGATGAAGCCATTATCCGTTGTTCCCAACAATAAATTGCCTTGTTTATCTTCGTTAATGCAATAGATTGGGTAATTTTTCCGCTTTTCATCCAATTTTTTTAAAACATCAATCGACTTAAATGTGCGGTTTTCTCGGTTGAATAATTGAAGTCCGCTTTGAGTACCAACCCAACAATTCCCCCGACTGTCTTCAAAGATGTAATTGACATAATTATCGTTGAGACTGGTATTTGAGCCTATTTTTTGTTGAAAAGAAGCAAATTTTCCTTCCGATGATTCCAATAAATTAATTCCTCCCCCTTTTGTCGTAATCCACAATCGCCCCTTTTTGTCAATCATTAGACTGGTTATATGATTGTTGCTAAGGCTTTGAGCATTTATCTGATTGCTTTTATAATTGATAAAAGTATTGGTTGCTCGGTCAAATTTATTTAACCCGTTAATCGTGCCAATCCACAGATTTTTTTTAGGGTCTTCGCAAATGCAGGTAATATAATTGTCGCTGATACTCGTTGGATTTTTGAGGTCATGTTTAAAAATAACCATCGAATTTCCGTCATAGCGATTCAAGCCGTCTCTCGTACCAAACCACATAAATCCCCGACTATCCTGATAAATGGCTTCGATGGTACTATTTGAAAGCCCTTGTTCGGTGGTGATGTGTCTGAATTTAAGATTTGGAACTTGCGAAAACACAGAAAATCCTACCAACGTGCGTATCAGTAATAAAAAGTAAAAAAGTTTGTATGAGAGATATTTGTGCATAGTTGAGGATTACAAGATTCGGGTTTTTAATGCGATTTACGGGAGTCGTTCTTTTGAATGACGACTCCCGTACATCTAAAATAGACTCAAATTTTAGCTAAAACATCAAATCCGACAAAAATTGACTGATAGCACTAAAATTATAATTTCTGAGATAAAAGTGGCAGGAATAACCTTCTTAATTTTGACTATCCAAATATAAAATAGTATTTTAATAATAAATAAAATCCGAATATGAAAAAAAGACTACGAAATTATGGTCTAATACTCATCTGTCTTTTGGCAACGATGAGTATAAAAGCCCAACAAAGAACCATTAAAGGATTAATTGTAGATTCATACAAATCACCAATTCCTGGCGTAACCATATCAGTTCAGAACAAAAAAACCGCAACAATCAGTAACATAAAAGGCGAGTTTAGTATTGTTGCCAGCCAAAACGACATACTAATTTTTAACGCTATCGGTTTTACAAAAATCGAAAAGAAAATTGGTACAGCGGATATTCTAAATTTAGTAATGACAGAAGCCACAACAGACCTAGACGAAGTTGTGGTGGTAGGTTATGGTACTTCCAAAAAGAAAGATTTAACTGGAGCTGTTACGACCATCAACTCAAAAGATTTTCAGACGGGCGTAATTAGTACGCCCGAACAATTAATTGCAGGCAAAGTGCCAGGCGTTTCCATTATTTCAAACGGCGGACAACCAGGGGCGGGCAGTACGATTCGTATTAGAGGTGGCTCTTCTTTGAGTGCCAGTAATAATCCTTTGATTGTGATTGATGGCGTTCCTTTAGACAACGACGGCGTTGCGGGGGCAAGCAATCCTTTGAGTTTTATCAATCCAAATGATATTGAATCTTTTACGGTATTGAAAGACGCTTCGGCATCTGCAATATATGGAACAAGGGCCTCAAATGGAGTTATTATCATTACTACCAAAAAAGGAAAAGGGGCTATGCAGGTCAATTTTTCTTCGGTAAATTCCATCTCAAGTATTATTAAGAAAGTAAGTGTTTTAAGTGCCGATGAGTTTAAGGCCGTTGTTAATGAAAAAGGTAGTGCCGCACAAAAAGCCATGCTTGGTTCAGCCAATACCGACTGGCAAGATGCTATTTATCGTCAGGCTTTGGCAACTGATAATAACCTCAGTATCAGCGGACAGGCGGGTTTTCTTCCATATCGAGTTTCGTTGGGTTTTCAGAATCAGAACGGTATTTTGAAAACGGATAATTTGCAAAGAACATCCCTTGGTGTTAGTATAAATCCTACGTTTTTCGAAAATCATTTGAAGGTGGATATTAACTTGAAAGGGAGTTTGCAAAAAGCACGTTTTGGCAATACAGCAGCGATTGGAGCAGCCACTAGTTTTGACCCAACCCAACCCATTTATGCAACCGAAAACAAGCAACGTTTTGGTGGATATTACGAATGGTTAGACAAAACCAGTGCCACAGGGCTAACCAATTTAGCAGGCCGAAATCCATTGGGTTTATTAGAACAACGCTTTAATGAAAGTACGCCACAAAGAAGTATTGGCAATATTCAGTTAGACTACAAATTCCATTTTTTGCCCGAATTAAGAGCTAATTTGAACTTGGGCTATGATATTTCAAAAGGAGCTGGAACTGTGTTTGAATCAGATAGTTCGGCCAATGGATATTTGGCCAAGGGCGTTGGTGGTTCAAACAACAGCTACAAACAGACTAAAAATAATACCTTATTAGAATTTTATTTGAATTATGCCAAAGACTTAAAATCAATCGAAAGTAGGTTTGATATAATGGCTGGTTATTCATATAATGACTATAAAACCACTAATTATAACTATCCTTTTTATAATGCAAGAGGCGTAAAATATGTAAATACTGACCCTGCATTTCCATTCGACACGCCTCAAAATACCTTGATTTCCTTTTTGGGGCGAGCCAATTATGCTTTTAAAGACCGTTATTTTTTAACGGCAACGTTGCGTCGTGATGGTTCATCTCGTTTTGCTCCTGCCAATAGATGGGGACTTTTTCCATCGATTGCTTTGGCTTGGAATATGAAAGACGAAGCCTTTTTGAAAAATAGCAAGGTCGTTTCTGCCCTTAAAGTTCGGTCAAGTTATGGCGTAACGGGACAACAAGACGGTATCGGCAATTATGATTATATCTCATATTTTGCCCTTAGTGCGGCAAATGCTTCGTACCAATTTGGGGATACTTATTTGCAGGGATTTCGCCCAGGGGGATTTTACAGCAACAGAAAATGGGAAGAAACGGCTTCAACCAACTTAGCGATTGATTATGGTTTTTTCAATAATCGGATTTCGGGAAGCATTGATTTTTACGTAAAAAACACCAAAGATCTTTTGAATAATATTCCACAACCTGCTGGAACAAATTTCACGGCATTTATCGTGGCCAACGTAGGGTCGATGGAAAATAAAGGCGTTGAATTTAGCATTAATACCCAACCCATTAGAACCAATAATTTAACGTGGAATCTTGATTTTAATGCCACTTATAA
>JAYWHL010000372.1:0-2850 GCA_043777715.1 Cytophagaceae bacterium
CCAAAAATCAATCCAAATACCCCACCAAGCGTTACGTATTTGATGTAGTTCCATTCTACTTTGATACCCAAACCCAAGATAAGCAAACTGGCGGAAGTCATACCGATACTTTGAATGGCAAAAGCGAAATTACGGGCAACGGGCGGGGCGATTTTGAGAATAAGTGTAAAAACGGGATAGGCAACTGCCGCACTACCTTCGGGACTAGAACCAGCGATAAATGACCCAAAAACCATCGTCAAAGCCGCCCCCCAATGCTTGAGATATAGGCCAAAACTATCGGTTGAAACCATATAAACTAGCCAAAACAGGATAACTAGCACAAAAAATACGAAATATAGTACGGGTAATTTCTTAGAATTATTAAAATTGGCCATCAGAAATAGATTATAGTGCAATATACCATTCAAAACTAATTTATCAACCAAGTCCCCAAAAACCCGATTCGTTCAAAACAGGTCTATGTTAAGGTTTGAAAAACTATATTTTGCTTGAATAACGCTAAAATACTACATTTACAAAGCTATTTCAAAGAAGAATTACATTACCTAAACGCAATTGCAGATGAAAAACCCCGAAGACATTATTCAAAAACTGGTAAAAGAACATGATTTTGTGAAAGATATGCAAGTGCGTATTGTAGAAAATCATGGAATTATGTTACAAAATCAGATTCATAATGCAGAAAACCATGAGATAGTTATCCAAAATCAGGGTACTATTATTCGGAACCAAGAGATTATTGTTAATAATCAGATAAATATCATTAAAAACCAAAAACAAATCGTTCAAAACCAAGTTACACTTGACGTAGTAGTACAAACGCAAATCGAAGTGTTGAATTTGTTAAAAAAACTAAGCGGACAAGAAGAAAGCCTAGAGGCAACCAACCAATTTATCGAAAAATTAAGAGAAACGAGTACTGAAAAAATGAATGCTAAAGGCATAAACGAGCCTAACTTGCTTTGACTTGGTAGCTTTAAGCAGTAAGCTATGTGCCAGATATACAAATAATTACGCTGTTAATAGTGCAAACTAATTTTGTTCGAGTATTTAAATAAGTAGCAAAACCTTTTGACTGTTTTCAAAACCTCGGCAAATTACTCTACCATTTATCCTGATTATTAACCATTTAACAATATTCATAATAAACTAATAGTACTTTGTATTGCATAGTACTATTAATTCACTACCTTTGAATCATTAATTAAAAGGTGTGATTTCGAGGCTAAGAGTAAGTACAAAAAACGAATTGCTAAATCATTCAATAAAAACGATGCTATTCGCCACGAAAAACTGGCTATTCGTCCCAAATATTTTAAGTTTCAGAAATAAAGCCTTTAATTTGTATCATAAATTCAACACCCAGTAGCACACAAAACAATCTCAACCATGAAAAAATTTGCATCTTTTTGTCTTCTTAGTTTAATCAGTTTTAGTGCAATGAGTATGGGGTTTCCGCATAGTGTGGCTGCTGCTAAAAGAGGCGTAACCTCTAGCAAAACTAGGCCTGGGAATCTCCAAAAAATGAATCTCCAAAAAACATTAGACGAAGCCAAACCAGCCTCTGTGATTCAAAAAGCAGTGAATTTTGGCCAAAAGTTGGTCATGTTTAAGTTTGCAAATAAATAGTTAAGAAACCCAACCCATTTTTGGTATTTTACTCATAAATTTCATGCAAAACCCTCTCTAAATAATATCAGAGAGGGTTTTTGTTTTAGATAATGTCTGCCGAAACCGATACCTTTAATACCACAGCCCAAGCCTCAGAGGGAATTTACAAAGACAAAGGAAGCAAGTTTTTGGCCTTTGCCATACCCCTTTGCCACGAAAACGACCTAAAGCCCGTCATTGATGCTTTGAAAAAAGAGCATTTTAAGGCCGTACACTTCTGTTTTGCTTATCGGCTGGGGGTAGATGGCAGTATTTTCAGAACAAATGATGACGGAGAACCCAGTGGTTCGGCTGGAAAACCAATACTTAATACCTTGATTTCTAGGAATTTGACAAATATTGCCGTGATTGTCGTAAGGTATTGGGGTGGTACATTGTTGGGTGTTTCAGGATTGATAAATGCTTATAAATCGGCCAGCGAAGAGGCCCTAAACAATGCAATAGTGATAGAAAAAACCGTTGATTTGGTCTATCAACTCCGTTTTGAATACTTGGCCATGAACGATGTTATGAAAATAATCAAGCAATTTGACATCAAAATTTTAAGCCAAGTATTTGATAATGAGTGTGTAATGAAAGTTAGTTTCAGAAAATCACTCGAAAAACAGATACTCGAAAAACTAAATCCTGACGACAAAATCGTTTCGTACAGCGAACAGGTTTTGGCAAAGGTGGGGAAATAGAATTCCATTTGCCCGTAACCTATGGTGTAACCCAATATTGTTACAAAATTTGAATCCGCCAAGACTTTAAAAAGCATCTTTTAAATTCATCTTTTAAACAGTTTGCCTTTTATAATTTTGCCTTCTTTTTTTGCTCGATAATAAAATATGATTCCAATAAGCAACAAAAAAGATACTGTGATAATTGAATCCTCAATTCCAACTGCACCACCTGTTAATAGTTCAGGACCATTAAATTTTGATTGAATGATACTGCCCATATTATTTAGCCCTGTGAGATTTGAGCCATAAAAAGGCTGTGAAAAATTCCAACCTAAATGGAAGAAAAATGGCAACCAAATTCTTTTAGTATAAATAAACATCAGTGCCATAGTAAATCCCCAAATCAAAGTAAGAAAATGACTAAAAAGGTTGAAATTTGGATTATAAAAGTGTTGTTGCACTTCTACTAACATTGCAATGACAAGGGTTATATTAGTACCTAACCAATTTT
>JAYWHL010000373.1:0-7901 GCA_043777715.1 Cytophagaceae bacterium
GATGCCATTATGACACCCACAGATTATTGTTATTTGGATTATTATCAAGGCAATCCAATCCAAGAACCTACGGCCATTGGGAATTATCTGCCCATCGAAAAAGTGTATGGCTACGACCCCAGCCCAACGGGATTGACCGAAGCTGAAGAAAACCACGTTTTGGGAGTTCAGGCCAATTTATGGTCTGAATACACCAGTACGCCTGCCGAGGTAGAGTACATGGTGTTTCCGAGGGCAGCGGCCATGGCCGAGGTGGCATGGAGTCCCAAGGGAGCTAAAAATTGGAACGATTTTGCCTACAGATTAGACGGACATTTTAAACGCTTTGATGCCCTAAAGGTAAATTATGCCAAGGCGTTTTTTGATGTAACCGCCAGTAGCGATTTTACGGACAAAGGCCAGTTGCAGGTGAGGCTCAAAACCGCCGACGACATAAAAAAAGTGTTTTATACCTTAGACGGCAAAGAACCAAGCGATAAATCGCCCGAGTACGAAAGGCCGATTTTGATATTGAAAACCACCAAAATAAAAGCAAAAACGATAACTGGGCGTATTTTTGAGCAAAATTTTATCGTACACAAAGCCACGGGCAAAAAATACACATTGAAAAATCCGCCTAGTGAAGATTTTACTGAAAAAGAAATGGGCCTCACAGACGGTACGTTGGGAATTGCCCCACAAGACCAATCCCAGTTTGTGGTTTTTGACAAAGACCTAGAAATGACCATAGACCTTGGCGAGGTAATGCCGATAAGTAAAGTTTCGACCAATTTTGCAAAAATTATTATGTTGGGAACTTATCCGCCTGGCAAACTTGAGGTATCTATTTCTAAAGACGATAAAGAATATCGAGAAGCCGCAACGTTGCCCCTTAGCTATGACCTCCTTGGCCCTTGGAAACTAGAACACGCCGAAGTACAGGTAAAAGGCCGTGGGCGATACATAAAAATAAAAGCCCAAAACGTAACCGAAAAAATAATGGCCTTGGACGAAGTGGTGGTGGAATAGTAGCAATTGGCTGTTGGCCTTTTCCGTAGTTGGTGGCTCACCTTTTCCGTGGCTTGTCACCTGACAAGACACCGATGCGAAAGCAATACTTTTCAACCACCGATGCGAAAGCAATATTCTTAGACAAATCTCTGTGTTATGCTATATCTTGTAGAATTGTCCAGTATTCAGAGATTTTAGAATAAAAATATCCTAAACTAGTTTTACGAAGGTAATAAACGGACTGGTGTTTGAGTTATGATTTATCGAAGGTTTGGCTTTCGGCTATTAAGCTGGGCAGTAATATTTCTTTTGCTTTTGACGGTTCAATGGCCTTAAAATCTAAAGTCCAGCCCATTGATATAGCCATTTGGGTCATCATTAGGCTTAATTGTTTGTGGGCAATATTGGGTAACTCGCTGGCAATGGCCTTGTTGTGGATAGTCTGCTTGGCATCGGTAAATAGTTTGGTGTATTCTTTGTTGTCGAATTTATTAAAAAAACCTTGGTCGATGTCATAGATATTATAGTCGGCGTCTATGGATAATACCTCGGCGTTGGGCATTTGTTCTACCGTTATTTTGCGTTGGCCTTCTTCCCATTTCAGTTTGGCTTTTGCAAAATCATAGCCCATCATTACCTTGGCTCTGGCCACAATCAGGGCTTTTTTCTTGGGGCCTTTTATGCCAAAAAACAACTCTTTGTTATCTTCGTAGTCATAAATTTCCGAAAAATGCCCTTCGGCCAGCACCACCTTAAACACTTTTTCTATGCGTTCTAGCAATACACTAGATTCAGTACGAATCACTCGTTTTTCGGTTATGCCATTCCTGTTCAGCCAAGAAGCTACGCCAAAACCCGCCCCCAAACTAACCACACAAACCAAGATAATGACAATACTTGTGAGCATACAATGATAAAAAATTAACGATGAATGTTGATACTTCTGATTAAATATAAGCCAAATTGAACTGAAATCAAATCTTAGACCCTTCAAACAGCATAAAGCCACCCAAAAACGATTTTTTTGTTGATAAGGTTGTATTTTTGTTTTTATTAACCACCACCAACATTAATGCAATTCCTTAATCCTTCTTTTTTGTTTGCTTTGGCGGCCATGGCCATTCCAGTAATTATCCACTTGTTTAATTTTCGTAAAACCAAGCAGGTTTATTTTAGTAATGTAGCCTTCCTAAAAAAAGTTGATACTAGTACTAGCTCCTTTAGGCGACTCAAACAGTTGCTTATTATGGCGGCTCGAATGTTATTTATAGGGTTTTTGGTACTGGCTTTTGCACAGCCTTTTTTGCCTTCAAAAAAAGGTTCGGGGTTTAACCGTGCGGGCATCACGAGTATCTATGTGGATAATTCGTTGAGTATGCAAAACGAAATAGATAATAAAACCTACTTGGATTTTGCCATCAAAAAAATAGACGAACTCCTCACGGTTTTTCAAGGAGCATCGGCACATTTACAGCTTTTGAGCAACGATTTTGACGCCGACGAACACCGCCTCAATACGCCCGCCCAACTCAAAGACCGTTCAACAAGTATCGAACTCTCGCATACTTCTCGCAGTTTTGGGAATATCCTCAAACGCCAACAAAGCCTTGCTGCCAAGCATAGTGGCACGGGAGGGAATCAATATTTTTGGTTTTCAGATTTTCAGAAAAGCACCTCTGGGGATTTGTCAAGTATTAAACTCGACACCAATTCTAGGCTGTATGTAGTACCCATTCAGGCCAAGGCCGCTCAAAATGTTTTTGTTGATTCGGTTTGGCTGAATACTCCCTTTATCAGAGAAATGCAAGGAAATGTACTATCAGCAAAGCTAAGAAACACTGGTACAGAACCCGTTAATGGCCTAAGTATCAAGCTGTTTATTGATGGTGTTCAAACTTCGGCACAAACCATTAGTATTGCTTCTCGAAATTCGGCCACGACAACTTTTAATTTTACTGTAAAAGAAAAAGGCTTCAAAAAGGGGAGAATTTCGTTTGATGATTCCCCAATTAGTTTTGATAACGACTATTATTTTGTGCTAAATGCCGCCCCAAGCATTGGCGTAATGCACCTTTTTGGCCAAGCCTCAACGGGTGGTTTTGTGCCAAATGTTTTTGCAAATGATAGCCTTTTTAGTTTCAAAAGTTCATCAATCAACAACACAGACTTAGGTTTGTTGAGTAGCCATAACCTAGTGGTTTTGGAGGGAATAGATAAGATTGAAGGTTCGGTTAAAAGCAGTCTTGAAAAATTCGTAAAAGAAGGCGGTAGCCTCATCATTATTCCACCAGCCAAGCCCGAAGTGGGGACTTATAATGCCTTTTTGTCTGGGTTAAATGTTAGAAATATCGTTGCTAATCCTTATAATGTTACGGCGGCTTCGCTTATGTCATTGGCCAATCCAGTAAAACAAAGCCCATTTTTTATTGATATTTTTGAGCAAAGTACCGTCAAAGAAATGATGACCATGCCTCAAGTTTCGGCAGTTTGGGGTTGGCAAACGCCAGGCGAAAAACTACTAGAACTCAAAAACGGACAGAATTTTCTTACAGCCACCTTAGCCGCCAAGGGCAAAGTTTATATCCTATCGTCGCCCTTGGACCCAACCTATGGCGACTTTGCCCGCAATGCTCTTTTTGTGCCTGTGATGTATAAAATTGCGGCATTGAGCGTTCGTCAAGAACCTGTGGCCTATAATTTTAGTGAAAATAGTTTTGTTATCGAACTCAAAAATACGCCAGAACAAAATACGATTTTTGAACTCAAAACCGATAAACTAAGCCTTATTCCTGTGCAACAACTCAACGGAAATCAACTTACGATTGAATTACCAAAAGCTAATCAATTATCTGAAAATCAGAACGTTGAGTCGGGATATTATCAGTTGCAAAGCAATAACAAAACCGAAAGATTATTGGCTTTTAATCACGATAGCAAAGAATCAGAAATGGATTTTTATAGTTCAGATGATTTACGTACTTTGTTTGCTGGACAAAAAAATATCCAAATTTTTGACAAAGTAGATAGCGGAGATTTTATCAAAAAATTCAAATCCGAAAACCTCGGCACAGACCTTTGGAAATACTGTGTGATGGCCGCATTGTTATTTTTATTAATCGAAATTTTGTTGATACGACTAATGAAAGGCTGATTAGATTTGGCAACTCGCAGAATAAAAAACAAAAACCTCTACTCCATAAAAACCTATGAAACTACGTATCAACCATCAATTATTATATCAATATTCTTCGGTGGTTTCGCTCCAAGCCCACCGTTTGTATTTATTACCTAGGTTAGGGCCTTATCTAAAAATCAATAAATCCGTTTTCACTATCTTTCCAAAGCCTAGTTCCATAGCCGAAAACCTAGACGTAGAGGGCAACAGCCAGTATGTACTTTTTTTTGATAAATCGCCCACCGACCAATTAACGATTAACACCGAAATAGAAGTAGAAAACCTGCTCGAAAACCCCTTTAAGTTTGTTATCTATCCCTTTGATAGCCAGCGGATTCCATTTAGTTACACTCCCCAAGTGCAACAATTGGTGCAGCCCTATCTCGTAAAAACGGGCATTACCGACAACATTAGGCAATTTGCCAACCAAGTAGCAAACGAAGTAAACTGGGAAACACACCGTTTTTTTACGCACCTCAATACCGTTATTCATCGGTTTGGGTATCAAATTAGAGAAGAAGGCGAACCCTTTTTGCCAGAAATGGTGCTTGTTAATAAAATGGGTTCTTGCCGAGACTATGTAAATCTTTACATGGCCGTTTGTAGGAGTTTGGGCATTGCAGCAAGGTTTGTGAGCGGGTATTTTTGTGGAAGTGGCAACGAACCCCAATACCTCCACGCTTGGGCCGAGGTTTATGTGCCTGGGGCGGGCTGGCGGGGTTATGACCCAACCCAAAACAGCATGGCCGCCGACCGCCATATCCCTTTGGCGGCTTCGGCAATTCCGCAGCGAGTTACACCCGTTTTTGGTACATTCAGAGGGTCGGCCATTGCTCAACTCATTACCAAAGTAAACGTTTTGACAATTGAATAGACCTTTAAATAAGGAAATGTTATCAACGAAAACCTAAGTATTTGGACAAAATCAGTTTGCACCATTAATGTCGTAATTATTTGTAAATCAATCATATAGCCTACTTTTTATTGCTGTTTCCGTGGTTGGTGGCACACCAAACACCGATGCGAAAGCAATATTCCTAAACAAACTTCTGAATTATGCTATTGTCTAGTACTCAGATAATCAACATGATAAAGTTTGTAATTTGTTATATCTTAGGCCAATAATTCCTTCATTATTTTCATCATTCTTTAAAAACACTATGGAAATTTCAGTTCTACTATTCAATGATTTTGAAACCCTCGATGTTTTTGGACCCGTCGAAATTTTTGGACGACGAAATAATCACTATTCGATAAAATTTTATTCGATGGAAGGTGGGCAAATCACTAATAATCATGGCGTTAGTGTTTTTACTTTGCCCATAAATCAGCTTTTGGCCCATGATGTATTTTTGATTCCTGGTGGTTATGGCACAAGGATAGAAGTTGATAACTTGGTACTAATCAATAAAATAAAAGAGATTTCGACCTTGGCCAAATTTGTTTTAACAGTTTGCACAGGCACTGCCCTACTTGCCAAAACAGGTTTATTAGATTTTAAGAACGCAACCACCAACAAAAGGGCTTTTGAGTGGGTGGTTAGTACAGGAAAAAATGTGATTTGGAATAAAAAAGCGAGATGGGTAGTTGATGGCAAATTTTATACTTCTTCGGGAGTGAGTGCTGGAATGGACATGGCCTTGGGATTTTTGTCCGACCTTCACGGAAAAGATTTTGCAAGAAATATTGCTTTTGAAATCGAATTTAACTGGTCGGAAGATAGTACCTTGGATTCGTTTGCCATAGGGTAAATATCTTAATTGAAGCACATTTATAAATTAGTAGTTTTTAAGGAAGGCTTCGCTTTGAGCGAAGCCTTCCTTAGATTTTCGACATACAAGAATATTATCTCCCACTTATTACAGAAAAACCTGACTTTATTTACTGAATTTTTATCAAAGAATCTATGCAAACCGTACTTATTACAGGCTGTGCTAATGGTATTGGTTGGCACTTGGCACAATGTTTTTATGAAAAATGCTATTTTGTAGTAGCTACTGATGTTGATTTAGAAAAACTACAAAGCCAAACAAAACATTGGGATAACTCCAAAAGCCTTGTGGTTGGCCTCGATGTGCGGCAAGCAAATGGCTGGAAAACCCTGGCCAATACATTGCCTCAAATAGATATTTTGATAAACAATGCGGGGGTAATTGTCCCCAGTTTTTTGGCTGAAATGAATACCGAATCTATTGATTTTCAGATAGATATAAATCAAAAAGGCATGATGTATGGTACGGTAATCGTTGGCCAAAAAATGATAAAACAAGGCCACGGGCATATTATCAATGTGGCATCGTTGGCTGGTATCGCCCCTATTCATGGTTTGGGAATTTATGCCGCCTCAAAACACGGCATCAGGGCTTTTACGCTTTCGATTGCCCACGAAATGAAACAAAAAGGCATTGTCGTTTCGTGTATTTGTCCAGACCTTGTGGCTACCGATATGCTAACCCTACAATTAGACTATGAAGCGGCGGCTCTTACGTTTTCGGGCAATAAAAACCTGACCGTCAATGACATAGAAAAAGCCGTTTTTGAACGAGCCTTGGTCAAAAAAGAACTTGAAATTTGTATTCCTAGGCACAGGGCTTGGCTGGGCAAAATAGCCAATCTTTTCCCTGCCAGTAATGCTTGGTTGGTGGATAGGCTCTCTACAAAAGGGCGACAAAACCAAGCAAGGTTTAAGGCCGATAAATAGCTTTAGGCCTAAGTATTGGACAATTTTCTAAAAATTGCATAATCCAGAGATTTGTCTAAGAATATTGCTTTCGCATCGGTGGTTGGTGAGCCACCAACCATGGAAAAGGGCCTGAGTATTGGACAATTTTCTAAAAATTGCATAATCCAGAGATTTGTCTAAGAATATTGCTTTCGCAAAGGTGGTTGGTGAGCCACCAACCACGGAAAGTAACATTAGTAGGATAAACTAATTTTGTTCAAGTACTTACACCTATATAAACACCAAAATCAGCCTTGAGCCAATTGCCCAAAGCCTATTTTATAACCGATTTTACTTCTACTTCGCCATCGGGTTTTACCTGCATAATCCCTGTTGTTATCAGGGTATCGCCTACGGCAAGTCCTTTCGTTACTTCCACTTCTCGCTCGCTTCTTAGTCCCAATTCTATGACCTGCGAACTCGCCTTTCCATTTTTTACCAAAAATACTTTTTGTCCTTTTGCATCTGGTATCACAGCCTCGGTGGGTATTTGTATGGCGTTGCCCTTGGTGCCTAATATGAGTTCTATTTTAGCAAAAGCCCCAGGAATAAGCCTGTGGTTGGGGTTTGGGGCAATGGCACGCATTTGGAGTGTGCGGGTGAGGGGGTCTATCTTGGGGTCGATGGCATAGACCGTGCCTAGGTATTGCTGGGGGTCTTCTTCTACCAAAAACTGTACCCTGCTGCCCTTGCGTATGGCCGATGCGTATTTGGCAGGTATCGAAAAATCTAGCTTGGCAGGATTGACGTTGGTTAGGGTGGCGATTTTGGTGGCTGGCGACAAATAACTCCCCTCGCTGATGGCCCTAAGGCCGATTGTACCATCAAAAGGAGCTTTGAGTACTGTTTTGGTTAGTTGGGCCTCTATGTTATCTATATCCGCTTGGAGCGTTTTTACGTTTGTTACAGCCACATCGTATTCACGTTGGCTAATGGCCTCTTTTTCAAGAAGTTTGTGCTGACGAAATTCATTTTCTTCGGCCAATTTCTTACTAAATTGTAGCTTTTTGAGCT
>JAYWHL010000374.1:0-2849 GCA_043777715.1 Cytophagaceae bacterium
GTCCTCTCTGTAAGATTCGGGTCTGGGCATATCGTGGGTATCCCAATAGCGATTCAGCACCGTTCCATCTGCCAACAAAACTACCCGTTTACAGGCTTGGTTTTGGCTCGAAAGCTCGGCTTTTCCGTCCATCCAAAACTGGTATTCCGTTTCCAAAACATCAAGGTATTTTAGCAAGATTTCATTCCCTTTTTCTTGTGCCAAAACCTCAACCATTGATGCAAAAAATGGAGGTTGCGAACGCCCCAAAAAGTAGCTACGATTACCATTAGGAATATATCCAAATTGTTGAATAAGATAGGCAAAATTATTGACCATGCCTTCTATCAAATCTATCTTACCACTGGCTTGTAAACCCAAAATCGTAAAATAGCTATCCCAATAATACATTTCCTGAAAACGCCCCCCAGGCACTACATAGCCAAAGGGCAGGGCAATCAACGAGCCTTTTGCTTGGCTGGGTTGTCGGCTCAAAATCGGCCAAAGTTCGTTTAGGTGTTGAACAATAGGTTTTGAGGTATCGCTTTGATAATCAATGGTTTTGATTGAATTTGCCTCAAAGTTTTCTGCTACAAAAACCTTTAAATCAAAATCTTGTTTGTCTTTATTTGCTAGATATAGGGCTTCTAAATCGTCAATCGAAGCCAAGGGAATAATATCAGTAAAAGCCTTTGAGTCCAAAAAAATATCACTCAACTGAACAGCCTTAAAAAGTTCAGTTTCGGCAAAAGGGTAGCTATTGGTAAAGTTTGGCATTTGGGGTAAGTACTTACGTCAAAAACAAATTTTATTTTTTTTAATGTTCTGATTATCAATGTATTAATCTTATTTTTTCTTTTTGGTTTGTTGTTAATGCGATTTTTTCTCTGATAATTTATAGAAAATTAACAAGCAAACCACAAGCAAAGCCATTGGTACAAGTGAGAAATAAAAGGCAGTTTGGCCGCCATAATGCTCAAAAATATAGCCTGTAATGAGCGAACCCGTTGTACCACCCAAGGCCGAAAATATAACGATTAAGCCCGACATCACGCCGTGTTGGCGAGTGGGCAAAGTGCTTAGAATAACCGAGTTGATAGAAGGATAAATAGGGGCAATGAATAGGCCAATCATCGGAAAAATAAAAGCAACCAGCGGGGCGTTTCCCCAACCTGTAATGGGGGCTGTGCTTAGGTTTTGAGCCAAAGGCAAGGCCAATAACACCAGTCCGCCTGCCAGCAACACACAGCTAATCAGTACGACAATCCACTTGGCTTTTTGTAGTACTAATCCTGCCAAAAACCGCCCCAAGGCCGTAGAAGCTGCCAAAATTGTAGCCATTTGGATACTTAGCGAAGTGGGCAAATGCAGAACTTTGTTGTTAAAGGTAGGTAGCCAACTCATGATGCTTTGCTCTAACAAAACATAAATAAAGGCACTCGCCACAAACACCAATACCACAGGCACGGCCACCAAACCGAGCATTTCGGCAAAGCCACCAACCGATTTTTCGTTGGGATTATCTCTAATACTCGACTCATCAATGGGGGTTGTCCACAACAATATCAAGGCCAACGCCGCCAACCCTGCTAGTAAATAATAAACATTTACCCAAGCACTAGACTGGGGATTGGCGTCGTCTATGAATGCACTAAAAATAAACCCTGCCGACAAAATACCTACCATAAAAAACGATTCTATGAAATTCATCAGGCTGATATGTTCCGTTTTGTTTTTTACAACCAGTCCGATGGTGGCATATACAGAGACTTTTATCAACGCAAAACTAGCCCCAACGGCTGCAAAGAGTAGTTTAGTCATCAAAAACTGATTGACCAAGGGCATACCCAAACAGGCGATAATTACGATACCCAAGGCCAAAAGCATGGCATTTTTATAGCCAATTTTGCTTAGATACGAAGCCACCAAAAACGATACAAGGGCGATGCTTAAATCTTTGAAGGCTTCTAAAATGGCGGCCGATGATTCCGAAATTCCGTAAGTATTTTGGGCTTGTAAAATAACCGTACCAACGCTATTGAGCAGAATAGCAAAGATAAAATAGTTGATAAAAAGCGAGATTTTAATTTTTAAGTTATTCATAAAATAGAGGTTATAGTGTATAGAGGAAATAGAGAATAATTTTTAATATGCTGATAATCAGTAGATTATTTGATAATTATCAGATTTGTAAGATAACTACTCAACATAATTTTCTAGTGCCAAGTCCCAGTCGTATTTATCAAATTTGATACTTGGGTTTTTGTCAGGGGGAATGATTTTAGCATTTTTGAGCAACGATTTTATGCCTTTTTTACCTCCAAAATCGGCTCGAAACCAAGAAAAAATCATAGAGATATTTACTTTGTTCGTACTAGAATCATACTGGCAAGTATTTCTTAAAAAATTATTAGTGGCCAAAGTTAGTTGAGTTTCTAATTTTTCTGGGCTATAAAATGCAATGGGCGGGCAACTTTTTGCCCCGCAATTTAGAGCAAAATGAATACGATAATCTAGGGTTTTTACTCGGTTTTGTTTTTCAAAATTTCCTACAAAAATCTTCCCTAAATAGCCCAAACTCAATTTGTTTTTAGAGTGCCTCAAAATACCGTGTTCAATATCATCAAGCGATAGGGCTTGGCCTGCAATCTCTATTTGCTTGTTACTATAAAACGCCGAACGTTTTTTGTAGAGGGCTTTGTTGGCTTTTAATTTGCTGATAACCAAAGCGTTGTAGATATTAATCCAAAAGGCTTTCTTGCTTTGGTCGTTCAAAAGTTCTAGGTCTAAACTTTGGGGAGGGGTGTTTTTTAATTGCTCAAATAGTGCTTTTGTGTCCTCTTCTTTACGCACGGCAAGCAATAGTTTTT
>JAYWHL010000375.1:0-2839 GCA_043777715.1 Cytophagaceae bacterium
CGAATGTATGAAAATGATACAGATGGTTATAGACGGAGAGGCTACTGCCGAGCAAATGCAACAGGTAAGCCAAAACTTAGGCAAATGCCTGCCCTGCGAAAAAACTTACAACCTCGAAAAAGCCATCAGAGAAGCCCTACAATTACGAATTGAGAAAAAATCCGTACCCATGAGTTTGATAGAATGTATCAAACAAAAAATTGGCTGTTGAGCCAATGCTTAACGGATAATTTTAGAGATTAATTTGCTAATTACCAAGCCTTTATTCGTATTTCGCCCCCTAACTTCTGCCTCCACTTTCAAGATGAAACCAAAAACAGGCAAACTCATTATCTTTTCTGCCCCGTCGGGTTCGGGCAAAACTACCATCGTAAAACACCTTTTGGCCAATAATAATAACCTTGGCTTTTCGATATCGGCCTGCACCCGTGATAAACGTGGGCGGTCGGAAATAGACGGTAAGGATTATTATTTTTTAACCCCCGATGATTTCAGACAAAGAATAGAAAACAACCAATTTGTAGAATGGGAGGAGGTATATCCTGGGGCTTATTACGGCACGCTAAAATCTGAAATTGAGCGACTTTGGGCCCAAGGCAAGTGCGTGCTGTTTGATGTGGACGTAAAAGGCGGAATGCACCTCAAGGAATATTTTAAGGAAAATGCCCTTTCGGTTTTTGTAAAAGTACCCTCTATCCAAGAATTAGAAAACCGCCTAAGAGCCAGAGGCACCGAAACCGAAGATAGTATCAGTAAGCGGGTTTTTAAGATGAAATTTGAGATGGCCTTTCAAGATAAATTCGATGTGATACTCATCAACGATACTCTCGAAGAATCGTTTGCCAAAGCCCAAAAACTGGTAGATGAGTTTGTGATATAAGTAATTAAGCAAAATAAAACAACAACTAAAAAGCCCGAGTGCTAGACAATTTTACAAAGTATAACATAACACAGAGATTTGTCTAAGAATATTGCTTTCGCAAGGGTGGTTGGTGAGTCACCAACTATGGAAAAGTTTATAAAGATTTGATTATCAGGTAATTAATCTCTTATAAATGAATTTGTGCTAACTATCTATACAAAACTGCAATCGCTTGTATGAACACTGAACCTATTAAACTTAGCCAAAATCTTGACGCTCTTATGGATACATTCCAAGTAAGAGAAATAAAAAACTGCCCCCAACTCGAACGCCTCCTCAATGTAACCCCAAGCCCCTTGAAAGCCTCTTATCAAGAAATTTTTGAGATACTTCTTACCGAAATCCAAGACAAGGGCGACCATTGGAACGAAGAGGAGTTGAAAATGAAATTTCTAGCACTTCTTTTTTTTATCTCTGAAATAGAAGAAAAACAAAAAATACAGGCATTTTATGAACGCCCTCTTTCTATAACAATACAAGGACAAAAAATTAGCCTCAAAACCGATTGTATGCTGGCCACACCACTCGGAAAGAACACACCCAAAGAACCTTATTTTTTTCTTCAAGAGTTTAAGAAAGGCAAGGGGGATAAGTTTGACCCAGAGGCTCAAATGTTGGCGGCCATGCTGATTGCTCAAAATAAAAATCAACTAAGTAACAACATCGCTCACCCTATTTATGGTGCTTATGTAGTGGGCAAAAACTGGAATTTTACTGTTTTGGATAATAATAATTATTGTCGCAGCCGTCAGTTTGATACTACCGAGCGGGGCGTCCTTATTCAAATTGTTTCTATTCTACGAAACCTCAAAACCTTAATTATCACATAGGATTTGAACGCTATTTTAAAGCAATAGGAGTCGGGCAGAAATACCCGACTCCTATTGCTTTAAACGAAACATTTTATGTTTTATCAAAATTCAGGTATTCGATTAAGATTAAACACCGTTTTACATAATTCTAATACCCTAATAATCAAGAAAATACACCTTGTCCCTTCAACCCTTAACCCTATTCAATACTTCAAATCGCCTTTGTTTTGTCCCCAAGTTTTCTTTTTATCCATTTGTTGTTGTTGTTGGCGGCGTTGGTTAGACGTTGGCTTTGGTTTAGCTTTAGGGGCTTCGGCGACCATTTGCACCGCCCCAGACATTGGATAAGGGTGGTCTTTTTCTACGGGGATTGCCTTTCCTATCAACTTTTGAATATCCCTCAAAAAGAGCCTTTCTTCATGCTCACAAAACGAATAAGCCGTTCCATTAGCCCCTGCCCTGCCTGTTCGGCCAATACGATGCACGTAGGTTTCGGAAATATTAGGAATTTCAAAATTGATAACATGAGCCAAATCATCTACATCTATCCCCCTTGCGGCAATGTCGGTAGCTACTAACACACGAGTAGTTTTGTTTTTGAAGTTATCCAAAGCCCTTTGTCTGGCGTTTTGAGCCTTATTGCCGTGTATGGCCTCGGCTTTGATGTCGTGTTTTTGTAATACCCTCACCACTTTGTCGGCCCCGTGTTTTGTTCTTGTAAAAACCAAGACGGTTTCTATGGCGTTGCCTTTTAGCAAATGCAACAACAGGGCATTTTTGTTATCTCTGTCCACAAAAAACACCTTTTGTTGAATGGTATCGGCCGTAGAAGACACAGGCGTAACCTCTACTTTGAGGGGTTTGAACAAGATAGAATCGGCCAATTTTTGAATTTCTTGGGGCATCGTGGCCGAAAAAAACAAGGATTGCTTTTTGGCAGGCAACAACACCAACAATTTTTTAATATCATGGATAAAACCCATGTCAAGCATACGGTCGGCCTCGTCCAGCACAAACAATTGAACGTCTTTAAGGCTTATTATTTTTTGATTGATTAAATCCAACAATCGCCCAGGCGTGGCCACCAACACATCTACGCCTTGGC
>JAYWHL010000376.1:0-2838 GCA_043777715.1 Cytophagaceae bacterium
GGTTCTAAAATATTAAACTCAATAGGTATTTGTTCTTCGCTGGGAAACAATTTAGATAAATCAATCGTCATTTGTTGTGTAGTTTTAAGTTGTAGTTAAGGTATATTTTCGTCGGACAGCGTTTATCAAAAATTTATTTTGAAGTACAAAACTTTGGGGGTGAGTCTCTAAAAATTGTTGTTCCCACTTCAAAAAAAGTGCTGAATCATCTGTTCTAAATCGGAGGGCATCAATTTTTTTTTGAGCTAAAAATAATTCAAATTCCATAAAGAATTAATTGGGTTGTTGGAGTGTAATTGATGCTCTCTTTTTGAGTCGAATCAGATATAAAAGCGAAAAGAAAGCAAATAACGCAGAAAGGAGGAAAGCTATTTGCATTCCGTTCTTAAAAAAATTAAAAAGTTCTCCCCCAAAATATGCCCCCAATCCGATGCCTAATTCTAGGGCAATATACATCGTTCCCATGGCTTTTCCTCTGTTTTCTTCTCGGCTCAAATCTGCCGTCCAAGCCTGAAAGTTGGGCATTGACAAGCCTGCCGTAACTCCAAACAATAATGAAGAAACAAAAAACATAAAGATAGAATGTGTAAAAGCGAGCGAAAGCATTCCTAATACTAGAAAAACAGAAGCGATGATTAACATAAAAATTCTACCGTATTTGTCAGAACTTTTTGAGAAGAACAACCTCATAACAACTGATACCACAGTGTAAACCGTAAAGAACAGTCCTTTGTTTGCCACACCAAGGCTATTTCCCAAATCTGGAATGAGGGTAATTACCACACCCGACCCAAACGACAACAGCAAGCATACTAAAAAGGGTGCGATTACTTCCATTTCAAAAAATTCATCTTTTTTGAGAATAAATAATTTAAATGAAAAACGCTGTTTTACACTTAATGTCTCTTTCATATTAGCCAAAATAACAATAGACAATAATGCAAAAGCACTCGATAAATAAAACATACTATTGATGCCAAACGAAGTCGTAAACCAAGACCCAATACTAGGCCCAATCGACATTCCTGTCGCCGTAAACAAACCTAAAGTCCCCATGGCTTCTCCCCTTCTATCCACTGGAATAATATCCGCAACATAAGCCGAAGTTGCCGTTGGTTTAGTGCCAGTGGACATTCCATGAATAAATCTCAACCACAAAAATCCACTGATGCTTAGGACTATGGGATAAAAAAAACCGCATATAAAACAGACAATCGAACCAAAAGCCATAACAGGCACACGCCCAATGGTATCAGTAAGTTTACCCGAAAACGGCCTAGCCAAACCTGCTGTGAATGTAAAAAGAGCAATGATGTAACCGATATATTGCCCCCCGCCCATCTTGCGTAAATGTGCTGGAAGTTCGGGAATCATCATCGAAAATGAAGAAGAAAACAGAAAATTACTGAAGCATAAAAGCCAAAATTGAGACGTATAAATAGATTTTTTTTCCATTCACAAAGGTAAAAACAATTTTTTAACCAATTGGCGTTATATCAACTAAACATCGAAGCTGTTTCAAACCAATTGTAACAAAATTGGGTCTCCCCTAAAACTAAACATTCAGAAAATGAAAAAAATAATGCTCTTATCCACGTTTGCTATTTTTATTGCATTTAGTTGTGAAAAACAAGAAATTGCTGCAACTTCATCTTTAATAATTGGAAAATGGTTACCAACTTATGAATACCAAACCCTAAATGCAGACGGAAAGTGGACAAACTGGACAACAATGAGTACGTTTGTAGCCTTACCAACTTATGAGTTTACATCCAAAGGAAGGTTTTTGTGGAATGGTCAAATTACAGAAAATTGCTGTATGCCTGGGAGTATTTACAAAGTAGAAGGTAATTTAATTTCGTTTGATTATGAAAAAGCTCCCGATTGTAGTATGGTAAAATGTGCTTATTCAAGTGAGAAAATCATCGAAACTTTAGATGAAAAAACCTTAGTTTTGATTGAAAATAGTGGCAGGTTAAAGTATAAATACACTAGGTCTGACCAAAAATAGAACCTAAGACCAAATCATTTCGTTAGTATGTAAATTATCTACTAAAAATCAATGTTAGAAAACTTCATCATTGGAATACTTTTCTGTTTGGCTGTTTTTTATATCGCAAACAGTTTCAGACAAATGTTTGATACCTCAAAAACAGGTTGTGCCAAAGGTTGCGGTTCTTGTGGGGCTACGGATTTAGAAGCCCAAGCAAAAAAAATTGAGGCAAACTTGAAATGATTTAAGATAAAAAATCAATCCTTCGATGATAAACTTCAAAAAACTGGTAAATAGTTTTATTCCTACCAAAAATGGATTGCACGAATTATTGAAAGAAAATAATTTTAGGTTTCATATTCTGATGGCTTTTGCCATTCTTTTTCTTAGCTTTTTGTTGAAAATTTCAATAAGCGAATGGCTTTTTATCATTTTGGCGATTTTTGGTGTTTTAATCGCCGAAGGTTTCAATTCGGCCATCGAAACAGTCGTTGATTTAAGCACCCCACACTTTGACCCACTTGCCAAAAAAGCCAAAGATATAGCCGCTTTTGTGGTTTTGATGAGTAGCCTCGCCGCAGTAATTATTGGAAGTCTCATTTTTATACCAAAAATATTTGCATTCTTTCCATAAAAAGGGCTATAAACCTTAGTTCATAGCCTTTTTTTAGATTGTTTCAGAATAGTAGCATAATGTTAAACATCATCGTCTTCGTCATCTGCAATGTTTGGTTCTTCTTTGTCGATAAGGGCTTGTTCGTCGCCTTTAATTTTTTCTTTTATCAATCTTTCTAAGGTATCCATCAAATCAGGATTTTCTTTGAGCATAGATTTAACGGCATCAC
>JAYWHL010000377.1:0-7838 GCA_043777715.1 Cytophagaceae bacterium
ATAATACATAAGAACACCTAAAACCATATTTACTTAACAGACCTGAATTTATTCGCAGCCACTTTTTTATCACAGTAGAAATCATTTTAAACTGTTCATCGGCATTAAAAATATGAGAAGCGTGGGCGGGTATAATGATACCTTGTCCTTTGGTAAGTTTAAAAATCATTTCATCAATAGTAACAGAGGCCGTTCCGTCAATAATTTGGATATAATTATCGAATGGAGAAGTTTTTTCGGCTAACTCTTCGCCAGCATCAAAAGAGGTGGCTGTTATATTTCCCGTTATCTTTTTGATGATAGTTTTGCTGACAACAGCTTCTATTTATTCTATAATTTCAACAATAATGTGGACTTTCGATTTCTCCATTCCAATAACCTCCCTATTCTTTCTTGGTTTACCGTACAATTCAGTAAAAGTGATGATATTTTAGAGGAATTTGTTATATAATCTTTGGAAGAGCTTATATAATTCACACATCTTGAAAGAAAAAAGGAGTCGATACAATCGAACTGGCGGAGCGATTGCACTTTTTTTGATTAACGCTTACGTGTTGTGTTTCATAAGATTATTTTACAACACAAATTATCCATCAAAACCTTATTTTTATGCTGATTTCAATAGTTTAAACAGTTTCTGAATTACCTTTGTAATCAGAAAAAAACAAACTATTCATACCAAATTCTTTAATTTTCAAAAATGGAAACACATACTTCAAACACCATGAATGGAGAAGCAAAATGCCCCTTTACAGGTGCTGTAACAAAACAAAGTGCAGGAGCAGGCCCAAGAAACCACGATTGGTGGCCTAACCAACTAAAACTCAATATTCTCCGCCAACATTCTTCGCTTTCTAATCCAATGGGGCAGTCCTTTAACTATGCCGAAGCATTCAAAAGCCTAGATTTGGCCGCAGTAAAAAACGATATTTATGCCCTAATGACCACCTCACAAGACTGGTGGCCAGCCGATTATGGCCATTATGGCCCGTTTTTTATCAGAATGGCTTGGCACAGTGCAGGTACGTACCGTATTGGAGACGGCCGTGGAGGAGCAGGTGCTGGTACACAGCGTTTTGCACCCCTCAATAGCTGGCCCGACAACGCCAATCTCGACAAAGCACGACTGTTGCTTTGGCCTATAAAAAAGAAATATGGCGAAAAACTATCTTGGGCCGACCTTATGATTTTGGCAGGAAACTGTGCTTTAGAATCGATGGATTTCAAAACTTTTGGATTTGCGGGAGGCCGTGAAGACGTTTGGGAAGCCCAAGAAGATATTTATTGGGGTCCAGAACGTGAGTGGCTAGGCGACCAACGCTACACGGGCGACCGTGAGCTAGAAAACCCTTTGGCGGCGGTTCAGATGGGTTTAATTTATGTGAACCCCGAAGGGCCAAACGGAAACCCAGACCCAATGGCATCGGCAAGAGACATTAGGGAAACCTTTGGCCGAATGGCTATGAACGACGAAGAAACCGTTGCCCTGATAGCAGGAGGCCATACTTTTGGCAAAACCCACGGAGCTGCCGACCCTAACAAATATGTTGGCCCCGAACCCGCAGGAGCAACTATAGAGCATCAAAGCCAAGGCTGGCATAATACTTATGGCACGGGCAATGGCGGCGACACCATAACGAGTGGCCTTGAAGGTGCCTGGACAACCACTCCAACAAAATGGAGCAATAATTATTTTGAGAACCTTTTTGGCTTTGAATGGGAACTAAGCAAAAGCCCCGCAGGAGCCCAACAATGGAAACCCAAAGCAAACGCTGGGGCAAATACCGTTCCCGACGCCCACGACCCCGCCAAGCGTCATGCACCAACAATGCTAACCACCGACATTGCCTTGAGAGTGGACCCCGCTTATGAAAAAATATCAAGAAGATTTCATGAAAATCCCGACCAATTGGCTGATGCTTTTGCAAGGGCTTGGTTCAAACTCACGCACCGTGATATGGGTCCTCGCTCTCGGTACCTAGGCTCGGAAGTTCCTGCCGAAGTTTTGATTTGGCAAGACCCTACCCCATCGGCAACTTATCAAACCATTGATAGTCAAGATATTGAATCGTTAAAAACAATGATTCTCGCCACTGGCCTTAGCGTATCGCAGTTGGTTTCAACGGCCTGGGCTTCGGCCTCAACTTTCCGTGGGTCTGATAAGCGTGGAGGAGCAAACGGAGCAAGAATAAGGCTTACACCACAAAAATATTGGGAAGTAAATAACCCTGCCCAATTATCGGCCACGCTCGATGTGTTGGAAGGTGTTCAGCAAAAATTCAATAGCCAACAGACTGATAAGCAAGTTTCTTTGGCCGACCTCATCGTTTTGGGAGGGTGTGTGGGCATTGAGAAAGCCGCTCAAAACGCAGGAAACCACATTAGCGTTCCTTTTGTGGCAGGCAGAACAGACGCCACTTTGGAGCAAACCGATGTGGAGTCGTTTGCGGCACTTGAGCCACTAGCCGACGGTTTCAGAAATTATATCAAAAAAAGAGCAAGACTTTTGTCAGCCGAAGAAATGTTGATTGACAAAGCTCAATTATTAACCCTCACTGCCCCCGAAATGACCGTGCTTTTGGGTGGATTGCGAGTGTTGAACACCAACTTTGATGGCTCAAAGCATGGCGTTTTTACCAATCAAACCGATGTGTTGAGCAATGATTTTTTTGTTAATTTAATCGATTTCGATACCACTTGGAAGGCTGTTTCTGATGCCAAAGATATTTTTGAAGGACGAAACAGAAAAACAGGAGAAGTGAAATGGACTGGAACACGAGTGGATTTGATTTTTGGCTCAAATTCAGAACTTAGGGCAATTGCCGAGGTGTATGGTTGCGAGGACGCAAAACCAAGATTTATAAACGACTTTATAGCTGCTTGGGCAAAGGTAATGAATCTTGATAGATTCGATTTGGTGTAACCATTCCAAGGAGTTTTTTAAGAAAGGCTTCGCTTTGAGCGAAGCCTTTCTTGTTAAACAAACAAATAAGCAGAAGATGGAATGTAGAAGCGAGAAGATAAAAGTTTAATCTCCTGATTATCAGTTAGTTAAAATTTATCAAAAACCGCATTACTTTTGTTAAACTACTTATTATCAAAATATGCAGTAGAATAGAAGAGATTTTTTAGCTGAAATTTTTGTTGAAGCAATTTTAATAAAACCCTAAAAAATAATATGAACAAAAGACATTTCCTTAAAACAATGGCACTGACAGGTTTGGCAAGTTCGGAGATTAGCACCAATATTGATGGTTTATTGAACGCTGTAAAAAACCAAAGCCCAACTCAACTTGCTCAAAACGAAGACTTTTGGGCTAGTTTAAGAAATGAATATAAACTCAGCCCCGACTATATCAATTTAGAAAACGGCTATTATTGCCTGTCTCCACGTTCGGTTTTGAGTGTTTTTCAAAAGAATGTTGAGGAAATAAATCTTAAAAATTCGTATTATATGCGAACTCGGCAATTTTATGACCAAGCCGAAATTCGTGCAAAACTTGCCAATTATGTAGGGTGTGAACCAGAGGAAATTATCGTTACCCGAAACACCACCGAATCGCTTGATACTGTGATTGCAGGCTATGATTGGAAGCCTGGCGACGAAGCCGTAATGGCCTATCAGGACTACGGAGCAATGCTTGATATGTTCAAACTGCAAGCAAAACGATATGGTATGGTCAATCGAATCGTTTCTTTGCCCAATCACCCTAGTTCGGACGATGAAATCGTACAATTATATGCCCAAGCCATTAACCCCAAAACTCGTTTATTGATGGTTTGTCAGATGGTTAATATTACGGGGCATATCTTACCGATTAAAAAAATCTGCGAAATGGCTCATGCCAAAGGCGTAGAAGTGATGGTAGATGGAGCCCATGCGGTGAGCCATATCAATTTCAAAATCAGCGACTTAGGTTGCGACTATTACGGTAGCTCGCTCCATAAATGGCTTTCTGTACCTTTGGGTGTTGGGATTTTATACGTTAAAAAAGAGAAAATAAAATCCATTTGGCCGATTTTTGGAGACATGAACTTTGACGATAACGATATCCGAAAACTAAATCATACAGGCACTCACCCTGTTCATACCGTTTTAACAATTGGGGCAGCGATAGATTTTGCAAACAAAATTGGGATAGAAAATAAAGAAGCACGACTACGATTTTTACAACAATATTGGACAAAACAAGTAAGGGAAATTTCCAATATTATGGTAAATACCCCCAAAGAAAACGAGCGTGCTTGCGGCATTGCAAACGTGGGAATTAGCAAAATGAAACCCGCAGAAATGGCTAAATTTTTGCTAGAAAAATATAAAATTTGGACGGTAGCCATCGACGTTGCCAATGTGCAAGGCTGCCGAATTACCCCAAATATCTATACCTCCACTAACGAACTTGAACAATTTATTAAAGCCTTAAAAGAAATGGCACAAGGCTAGTTTGAAGAAAATATACTTTTGAAATAAAAGAAAGCCTTTGCTCAGAGCGAAGGCTTTCTTTTCCGTGGTTGGTGGCTCACCAACCACGGAAAAGAAAGCAATATTCTTAGACAAATCTCTGTGTTATACTATATTTTGCAAAATTGTCCTGTACTCCAGTACTCATAAAAATCAATCAATTAAAATATAAGTCATTGATTATCAATAGATTAAACATTCAATAGGTGTCTAAAAATTGATAGTAAAATCGACCTAATTTTTCAGCAAATCCTAATTTGACTATCTTACTGGCCTCTATTTCAACGGTACTTTTAGGAGTGGTCTATTTGATTTCTCAAAGAAAAGCATCTTAATAATCTTGACAGACCCAACAAATTCTTATCTTTGTAAAACAGCCCCCATGACGCTCGCAAGCCTTGGCATATAAAGCATAAAGCCATTTTCGTTATTGAAAATTGATACATAAATAATTTTATCGGAAGCTAGTGGGTAGTAAATCTATCTCTATTTTTAGACAAATAAACGCTATAGTTATGTCAGTCTTAGAATTAAAAGCACGAATACATCAGCAAGTAGATTTACTTACAGATTCGCAAGATATTGAGGATTTGTATGCAAATATTATATTTTTTTTTCAGAGTAGAGAAATTAGTTTTGACAGCAATTCGCCACAATTCCTGCAAACATTGAATCGCTCTTTACAGCAAAATCATGAGCAAGGAATAGATAGTAAACAACTTCGAAACAAGGTAAAAGAATGGCTTTCAAAGTAGTTTATTCTTCAAGTTCTGAAGAAGCCTTAGTATATACACGGATTTTTAAAGTACTTGAAATCAATCACTTAGAGACCTTTTAGGTTCCCCTCTCTTTTGGAGAGGGGGCAGGGGGTGAGGCGAAAAGAGCCATTTTTTGAATAAAATCTACCTTTTTTGCCTCATCCCAACCCTTCTCCAAAGGAGAAGGACTTTTAACCAAATCTGTGTAGATACCGTAGGTTCTGAAGAAGAGGTCAGAGAAATACTAAATTTTCTTTTGGATAACTGGGGACACGACGTTGCTGACCGTTTTTCTGACTATCTTATCAGCACAATAGATATGCTATCACATCAGCCTTATGCTGGCAAAAAACACGACAAATTAGATGCCGTACGTGAATTTCGAATCAAGCCTCATTACTTGGTTTATTATAGCGTATTGGAATCAGAAAAAATTATCCATATCCTAAATGTTATAGATTCACGTAGATATCTATCTTGAGGTTATTTTCTTAACTCCTCGCTTCTTCCCTACTTTTACAAATAAAATAGCTCTTTGTCAGATTAGATAATGACGCATATTAAAAAAAGCCTCTACCGATAAAATCGTGTTAAAGGCTTTTTTTATACATTGTGGGACTGACCTAGAATCTGATAAAACAAGTAGTAGTAATGAGTTATTAATTTAATCACCTGATTATCAATAAATTATAATTTACCAAAAACCGTATTAGTTTTAGTCAGTTACTTAGAAATCGAAAAACTATCTTATTTGCCTACAAACATATTTCTACGTCATCAAAACTTACCAAACCGTCCAAAACAGTAACTTCTGGCATTAATTTACCCATAAAGTGTAAGGTAATCGATGCCGCATTGGCACGAGTTTGGGCAATTAAGGGGTGAATTGGGCTATTAATTGCTATCAGAATATCGTCCGTGTTTTCCTTAAACATCAGATTGGTTGGCAGTTGATAGTAGGTTTGAGCATTTTTTAATAATCCATAAGGCAGAAATTCCTCCGAAGCCGAAAGCCTTGCAAAACGCAATTTTGCTTGGGCGTAATGGTCTTCGTTGGCATCAAAAACAATCGCTATTTTTTTGCGAGAAGCCAAAGTGCTTAACCTTTTGGCAATGGCTGTATCCAGTTGTTCCAAAAGATGTTGATACTGTACGGCAAATTTCCCCGTTCTGATTCTTTCTCTAATTGACTGGCGAATAAAATAAGTAAGCGAGTCTGTAACCGAAAACCCAATTTCGGCCATTTGTTTGAAAATCAAACTCGCAGGCGACATTCCAGGAATCGTATTGGGGTCGTGCAAAATAACACGGTTGTCGGGTGTTAAAAACCCATCAATTCTGGTACAAGCACCAAAGTTTAGGGCAACGAAACAATCTTTTACCATGCGTTGAACTTCTTGATTGTTGGCAAGCGAGGTAACGATGGGAATATTTTTACGGGTGGTAGATTTTTTATATTTGGTCTTAAAATCAAAAACGCCATCTTCTTCCAACTTCACAATTTCGGTTGGCGGCAACGCAATGGCTTGGCCTTGGGCGTTTTGAATTACCCCACAGCTAAACTCTTGGCCATCAACAAAAGCCTCGAACAAAACAACATCTTCGGTGTGCAAAGAAGTAATGACTGCTTTTTTGTTTTCGTTGTTTTCAAAATAATTGTCCAATGCCGTCATCAAAACAGAAGGATGAAGCACGAGTTGGCCATCAAACTCAACAGGAAAACCTATTCCTTCGTCAAGGTTTACCATTTTTTGTAATACCTCTATTTTTTCGTTTTTAGTGAAATTTACCCATGCTGAGGCATTAATTTCAGCCATAAACAAACATTGTTTTATGGCATTTTCAAATACAAGTACATCGTCTTTTTTCACAAAAGCAACCCCAATCGATGAGCCTTGGTGTGGTGCTTTTACCACAAAAGGGATTCCAACTTTTGCTTTAATATCTTCAAAAATACTTGAAATATTTCCAGTTAAAAAGTCGTCTTTTTGTAAAATTGCCGTCTTTTTGTCAAGTCCGATACTTTGTTTTATCAATTGGTTTTGGAAAATTTTATCCATACTAATACCCGAACTAGCTACATCGGGGCCATTAAAAGGCAAACCATACCATTCTAAAAGTCCCTGAATACTCCCGTCCTCGCCGCCTGGGCCATGAACAGCCAAGAAAACAAAGTCGAACAATGCTTTGAACTGATGCGGATAAATACGTTTTCCGATGGCAGCAATCATACTTTCCTCGTCAGTAGCCGACAAAGCGAGTGATTCGATATAAACCCTAAAATCAGAAGGAGGAACAAGTGATTGTGGTGGATAAAAATCTCTTATCTCTGGGCGATACATCAACTCAGGATTAATAAGAATAAAATTGCCCTTGCCATCAATAAAAACAGGAACTGGGCTAAACAATAATTTATCGAGATTCTCTATTGCTGTTTTGCCACCCAAAAAAGAAACCTCTCGTTCACGAGAAATACCTCCAAAAAAAATACCGATTTTCATATAAGTTTAGTAAAAGATGAATACCAAGGAACGGAAAAACAACAATTCGTAATATTTATGCGATACTTTTATCGCTATTTACAGCCTATTTTTTGTCAAATAGCGGTGCTATTCGCC
>JAYWHL010000378.1:0-2829 GCA_043777715.1 Cytophagaceae bacterium
TTTTTTTAGCGACCGCAACATGATGTATCGGCGAAAAATGAATAATATTTGGGCAAAAAATAAGCATTTCAACCCTAATTTACCTACTATTCTTCTTAATTCGCACCATGATACTGTAAAACCCAATGCTTCTTGGATCCTCGACCCCTTTGTTCCGCAGGTAATAGATGGTAAATTATATGGCCTTGGTGCTAACGACGCAGGAGGGTGTTTGGTAAGTTTGTTGGCCGTATTTACTTATTTTTATCATCGGTCAGACCTTGGATTTAACCTTGTGATAGCCGCCACCGCCGAAGAGGAAATATCTGGTACACAGGGGATTGAGCTGCTTATCAAAGAAAATAATATCCACGACATTGCCTTTGCCATCGTGGGCGAACCTACGCAAATGCACCTAGCCATTGCCGAAAAAGGGCTTCTCGTTATAGATGCCACCACCCACGGAAAAGCTGGCCATGCCGCCCGTAACGAAGGCGATAATGCCATTTATAAAGCCCTCAAAGATATTAACTGGTTACAAAATTATCGCTTTGAGCGAATATCGCCTTTGTTGGGCGAAATAAAAACGAGCGTTACGATAATTAACGGAGGTACACAACACAACGTTGTGCCTGATGTTTGTAGTTATACCATTGATTGTAGAATAACCGAACAATACGAATTAGAAGAAGTACTAGAGATTTTGACCCAAAATTTATATGCAAGCCTAAAACCACGGTCGGTGAGGTTGCGGTCGTCGGGAATTGCGGCAAACCACCCCATTGTGCTTTCGGGTTTGGCCTTGGGTTTGCCTACGTACGGCTCGCCCACCATGTCGGACCAAGCCCTAATGCCCTTTCCGTCGCTCAAATGTGGCCCAGGGCATTCCGAACGCTCACATACGGCAGATGAATTTATTTATCTTTCAGAAATAAAAGAAGGCATCAAAACCTATATAGATTTATTGATGGGAATGAAAATTAGTTCATACTATTAATATCGTAATCATTTGTATATCAAGCCTATAGTCTATGGCTTATTGCTTACAGCCACTTAAACACAAAAACATGGAATTAATTTCAGACTTAATAAAAACGCTATTACCTGCGGGTTTAGTTTTGTATGCAATGTACCTTACCGTAAAAACATTGATAGACAAAATGCCAGTTCAGCACCCTCAAATAGGCCATAACCTAAACACACACCAAACGCTTTTACCTCTTCGCCTTCAAGCCTACGAACGCATGACACTGTTTTTGGAGCGAATTGCACCCAATAATATCTTGATGCGATTGGGCGGACAGGGCGTAAATGTGTTGGATTTTCAACAGATTTTATTAGCCGAAATCAGAGAGGAATTTAGCCATAATCTTGCCCAACAGGTGTATATCAGTAGCCCAACTTGGGACGCCATCAAGCGGGCAATGCAAGAAACCACAACGCTGATTAATGTTGCCGCCAGAGACCTCGACCCCAACGGCCCTGCCCTAGAACTTTCAAAGAAAATATTTGATATTGTTCTCAACCAAGGCGTAAGTCCATCAGATGATGCCCTTAAAGTACTGAAGCGTGATTTTCAAGATTTGTTTCTCTAAAAAACAAAACACCTCAAAAAAAGATTGATTGGAGGTTTTCTCTAAAAACAAAACACCTCGAAGAAATCTTTTGGTCGGAAGTTGTCTCTAAAAAACAAAACACCTCAAAAAAAGATTTTTTTGAGGTGTAAAAAACTATCGTCAATAAACGTCTTGAATTAAGACAATGATATGACGGTAGTCTTTTTGTGAAGTCACATTTTTGTTGAAATATTTCAAGAATATTTAAAATTAGGTTTCTTAAAATATAGCCGAAAGAGATGTATCAAATTATATATATATATAGCTAATAACCAGCAGATTCATCATATACAGCCTATTTGGCTATGATTTACAATGTTACCAAAAATATAATTATTCTAATAAGCATTTTATTAAAAAATAGCCTTAGCTACTGCCTTTACGTTGTCGGCTTTGCCCATGGTATAAAAGTGCAAAACAGGGGCACCAAAGGCTATTAATTCTCGGCATTGCTGGATTGACCATTCTATACCTACTTGTTTTACTTCTTTGTCGGTTTTGCAGTCTAATACGGCTGTGGTTAGGTCTTCGGGAATATCAAGATGAAAAATTCGAGGTAAAACCGTTAGCTGCTTACGTGTGGCGATGGGTTTGAGGCCAGGAATAATAGGAATATTAATGCCCTCGGCACGGCAACGATTCACAAAATCAAAGTATTTTTTATTGTCAAAAAACATTTGAGTAACGATATAATCAGCTCCTAAAGCTACTTTTTGGCGGAGATATTCAAAGTCTAGGCTTCCGTTGGGGGCTTCAAAGTGTTTTTCGGGATAGCCAGCCACGCCAATACAAAAATTAGTAGGAAAAGCCTCGGTTTCTTCGTGCAATAATTGACCTTTGTTCATGTTCACCACTTGGCCTAGTAGCTCGGCAGCAAAGGCATGGCCACCTTTTTCGGGACTAAATGCCGCCGAACCTTTGATGGGGTCGCCACGGAGTACTAGGATATTTTGAATACCTAGATAGTGTAAATCAAACAGAAAGTCTTCGGTTTCTTCTTTCGTAAATCCTCCACAGATAACATGAGGCACGGCATCTACGCCAAACCTCGACATCAGCGTAGAGCAAATACCCACCGTGCCAGGGCGTTTGCGTACAGGAATCTTAACAATCTGATTGTCAAGTACTTTTTCCATGTATTCCTCTCTGTGATAGGTTACGTCTATAAAAGGCGGCTTAAACTCCATCAAGGGTTCAATATTTTGCATCAAAGCCTGAATGCTTTCGCCTTTTA
>JAYWHL010000379.1:0-7826 GCA_043777715.1 Cytophagaceae bacterium
GCGGGCGGCCCCGTTACGATGCTTTTTGTTGGTCGTTTTCTTTTCCATTGCAACACAAAATTAAGAGAGTTTTGTGTGCGATAAAATTAGACAATCTCAGCCCGCCGTGCCTTAGGTTTTGTCTATAATGACTCTTTGTACTTACCACTATCTAAATATTCAATTGCTTTTAAAACTTGTTTAAACTTTTCAGCATACTTATCTGGATTCTCCGTAGATAATTTTTGATAAATTTCTATCAGCCAATCTTTAAATTCTTCATATTTTGGATTATTACAGAGCTTCATAATAATCAATTTTTTTATATTCATATACTGACCTGGTATATAATTCGCTATTTCCATCTGTGGCACTTTATCTATTATTTCATCATTTACTACTTGCAAACTGCTCACTCGCTCAAAAAAAGGGAAATGATATTCTTTTATATTTGCTATTATCAATTTCATTATACTAATGAAATTACCTTCTTGCAGATAACTATTTGCAACTATTGGTACGTCACTCACAAAGAAAATATCTAAATTATTTTTAAAGTTTGGGTATTTGCTTATTGTATCTTCTGTTTTAGTATTTATGACAACAATTTCGTTTAAAATATTATTTACTTGTTTAAATATGACCCCTGAACCGTACGTAACATTGCTAAAATTAATTTCTTTTGGTCTAAATTTATCAATGAAAAAAGACCAATATATATTATAGATTCTATCGTCTTGCTCCGTAGTAAAGAGAATTGAAAAATCGTCGATTATAACATCAAGGATTTCTAAATTATTTTCAAGAAATAACTCTTTTAGATTGTTTTTTAATCTGTCAATTTCTACTTGATATTGCATTTTATTCCACATTTTGATAATTTCCTTGCCCATCACTCCACATTTTGCGGATAGAACCTTGTTTTGTAATACTGCCCTCTTTTTTTAATAAAGTTGGATCAATATCAACACCTTTAATTTTTGTAAAAGAAGGTGATTTTATCGCCATACTTCCCAACCCATTAGCCACATTCTGATTAGGTGTAAAACTTGTGCCTTGACTTAACTTGGTATCAATAATTACAGCATCAAGATATTTCTCACCTGCTCCATCAACTTTTTCAATTACTGCCACAAAATCAGCCACAAAATACTCTCCTGCATTATTGCAAGTACTTTTTCCATTGATGCAAAATTGTGCTTGGCTTAAAATAGTACGGCTGTCAAGGTCGGTTATTTTAGCTAATAAACCCTTATAAGCTGGCGAATTTATATCAGCCAATGCCGTTTTCATAGCTTTTTCAAACACTCCCCCCAAATCCCTGTAATACTTAAACCGCTCGGAACTTTGAGAGTTTTCGAGCCATTTTTTTACTTGTGGTGGTAAATCATCAAGGTTTTCAAGTTCGGCCAACAGCCCCCCAATATCTTGTATATCAAGCTCTGTCAGTTTATGATTTACAAATCCTCTTACAAATTTCTCATTCACGGGGTCGTTTATCCAATCTAAAAACTTTTGGTCACCCAACTCGGCGGCAAATTTAGTCAACGTTTCGGGTGAGAAGTTTTTTAGTACATCTTGCACTTCTTGACGTAGTTTACTCAAAGCTGCCAGCAAATCTACCCCCATTTTGCGTACCAATAGCAACGTTCCACCACCCGTAAGACCTGCTTTAGCCACCACAACACCTGCTCGTCCTGTGCCGTGTAGGGCATAAATACCGCCCTTCTCAAACTCATCGGCAAACACCGCTCCACGTACCACCTCTCTGGCCATGGTCTTGGCCTTTTGCCAGTCCATTTGCTGGGCAAAAGCCGACAACTGGTCGTAGGCTCCGCTTGGGTCTGATACCAAACTCAATCCCATCCCAATCATATCGGGTATATCCCTCAGTTCTTCTAAACCTTGGTCTATCGCCCCGCTTATCACCCCCGTGCCGTCTCGCACAAAAAACGCCTTGCCTGGCTGCCATGCCTCCTCGGGTACTTTGGCCTTCTCCACCAAACTGTTATAGGTCTTCGAGAGGTTTTTGAGAATATCCCCCAGTTTCATGTCTGAGTAAGACACAACGCCCGCCGTACCGTAAGTTTTGTCCACTTTTTCTACAACCTTGGTCGCCTCGGTGAGTTTACCGCCATTTTTGGCGCGTGCTTTGGTGAGGGCGGCTTGCAGGGCCGCTTCTGCCACCGTCTGGCAGGTAGGACATTGAGCAAAAATTTTCCATGTGCCTTTGACAGTAATATTACCGTCTTTGTCGGTTAGTTCAAACTTGTTTTCGTCAATACGAATGCTCTTGGTACGGCTACCATCGGCATTACTAACCCAACCGCTTTCTTGGCTACACCCCTGATAGGTCAGTATGTCCAGCACTTCGCTTTTTTGCACGCTTTTGTCGGCCAACACCGTACCTTTGTTGATGATTATCTGGTGGCAACCATCGGCATTGTTGGGGTAAGTCAAATACGCAAAGTCTAAGGGGCGGGTGTTGTTGGGCGTAATGGCGTATTTGTTGGTCGTCCATTTATTGGCCACACGGTCGATTTGGTAGTAGACTTTATCAGTGGCACTATTGGCTGTTGAGAGGCAATATTCTTTGCCGTTTGCCTCAAAACCCATGATAGTCCCTTTCTCCAAAGAATTATAACCACTTTGGCCAATGTTGTAATACAATAAACGGCTGCCTGCTGGTAGGTCAAAAAACTGCCCATCTCGGCCCAGAACTGTTACAGGATACGGTATTCTGCCAACTTATAATCTCAGAGTCAAATATCAGACAAATGTTGATTATAATTCCTTAGCCCGATAAAGAAAAAATATTTCTTCTTTTCCCCAAAAAGTAACACGGTAGCTCGTAAAAATTGAGGTATCTTTTTTGTTTATCTCCATATACGCTTTTTGGGCTATCCTGAAAGATACTCTGCTTAGGCTATCTCTTTTATTTTTTAAAACTGGAAACCCTCTAAATTCTGCAACAATACCATATTCATTGTTTTTTTCATAGTAGTCAGGCTTAAATTCTGGTGTTCGATACACTGTGTAGCAGTTCAAAGTCTTTTTCAAGGAATCTATAAACACTTTTTCATTTAGTGTTAATTTTACTCTTGGGATAAACGCAAAATAACCGTAAATCTTCAACAAAACGGTCTTACCGAATAGACTAGTAAGAACTGTAAAAGTGATAAATAATAATGTAGTAATTTTGCGCCTCGTTTTCATTGTTTTAAATATTGGTTATCAGTAAGTGGTATTTTTCTATATTTTATCCCATTGGTAATAACGTAGTTGAATCTTGTATTGTTGGGTGAATTGGAAGTGTAATTTACCCCCAGACTCCCCTCTATCATTTTTACGTTAAATATGTCTTCCACCCAATTCCAAGGGAATACCTGGCTTGAATAACCCTTCGTATAAGCGTGTCCAAGTACATCGTTTAGTCCTTTGGGGTTGTCGGCAATTCCAAAGTATTTGATGTTAGAAATAAAATAGGTATCATTGACGTTTTTATATGCCAAGACAGGATCTGGGAAAATATCAATTTCTACTGTTTTTTCGGGCAATGTGGCTCTAAAATCAGACACATCGGCAGGTGAAAAATGATATACTTTTTCGATGGGAACACCTTTTGAACTAAGGTAACTAATCATACCTTCAGCAAAAGCACCACCCATACTATGACTTACAAAATACAAGGGCTTTATAAACTCACCTGTTTTGTCTTGGAGTGATAATATGACTTTTTTATAAAAATCGGATTGATGATTATTGAAACGAGCTTCGACAAACTTTTTACCGTCATCGAAACGAAGACTACCAGAAGATAGTATCATATTTGCTCCATTGATAAAAAATTCCTTCTGAGTTTTTGCTAAACCTCTGGCTTTAGACATAAAAATATCGCCCCAATAGTCTCTAAGTTTATCATCAGATGAGTAAGGTATATCACTATTCCAATAACCGTTTACATAGATAAGTACGGGTTCGCTACTTACTGCCATCGCATCCTCCGCATCATCAAACCAGATGATAATCACGCCAGGGTTTTGGATTTTCTTCCACTGGGCCTGGGTCAGAAAACTACCGCCGCCGTAGTCCATTAGGTTGTTTTTGGAGGCAGGGTTTTTATCAAACGTATGTTCCAGCCCAAACGCCCCATGCCCTAACTCGTGGGCAATGGCCCCCACATTGCTCACAAAGCCCACGTTGCGGCCCAGTGGCGTGTGCCCACGCAAATCGGGAGGCGGCAAAGCTTGGAGCGCAAGCCTGATACTACAAACACGTACAGACGCTCGTCCTTGGTCTCGTTTTCTCGCCCCCAAAGTACGTCTCCATCAGCGACTACGCACAATATCGCCCCTAAAACGTATCTACCTCTGAACTCTTTGCTACATATGAAAATCTTGAATTGTACAGAAAGCCCTCAGCTTTGAAGACCTTCGGTATCGGGTTCTTTTACATTTTTAATATCTAATCTACCCAAAAAGAAAATGCTATCCTGATTTATTGAAATACTGTTAGTTTGAATATCTTCAAATTTCACTTCAATGCAAGTTCCTAATTCATCAATTAAAAAATACCCATCTTCATTTTTAATAATTTTACCAGCCACCCGAATCAAATCATGATTCTCGTTTTTTTCAATGAACAAAGCCTTAACACTTAAATCAATTAATACACCCACGAAAGAAATTAGAATAAAAGCATGGGAATCAAATAATTTTACAATTGATTTGTTAGGCAATACAGCATCAACCCAATAATCCCAAACCATTCCATCAAATTCAGCACCAGGCTCAATCTTTACAATTTTTACTTTCATAGATTATTGTGGATAAAATGTTACTATGTAACCATTTGAACCGACCCCAAACTTAAAAGTCCTTTTACCTGTATTCACAATAATCTCAAATGTATATTCTAATCCTTCTCTTCCATTTCTAGTTACAATCTCTTTTGTAAGATATTTGTCGTTTTTGATTGTTGAATAAATCTTTTGAATCATTTCTTCCTGCGAGTTAAAAAATCTCATTAACTCAGCTGAGTTCCAATGCCGTTCAATTATATGTTGGAAACCAGCACTTGAAGAACCTTTCTCCAAAAATAAGATTTTCCTATCAAAATCCTTCGTTATTAATTTTAAATCTGCTTCGGTAAAATTAATGCCTGCAATTCGCAACTCCGCAATCAAAGCATTGTCAAATAAATCCCCTGCCCCCTTTCCTGCTTTCTTCAACAACCAACTTTTGACTCTACCACCAAATTCGGTCTTCATCAAAGCCGACCCACCCGCAAACAAAGAACTGCTGATGAGATTATCTATGACAATTTGCTGCCCCGTTTGTTTAGAGGTTTTGTCCTTAAAGTAGTTGTTTACCTGGTCGCCCGTTACACCAATGATGAAATCCAAACCAGCCTCTATGCCCGTGATAATAGCTGCCTGTACTTTGACATTGCTGGCCAACCTGGTAGCAAACTTAGCCACGCTGGCCTCCGATGATAGACCCGAACTTATTGCACCAGCCCCCACTGCAATCAAAACCTGTAGAACGCTAATCTTTCTGACCGCCGCCGCCGATATGTCAGTTATACTTTTGTTGTCATCATACTCGTCAATAAAACTGATGGCAAACTGTGAAACGCCATCGGCAAAACCGCCAATAATACCCCCAACGAGAAAGTTCAGAAACATCGCATCCTCGGCATCATCAAACCAATTGATAATCACGCCAGGGTTTTGGATCTTTTTCCACTGGGCCTGGGTCAGAAAACTACCGCCGCCGTAGTCCATCAGGTTGTTTTTGGAGGCAGGGTTTTTGTCAAACGTATGTTCCAGCCCAAAGGCACCATGGCCTAACTCGTGGGCAATGGCTCCCACATTGCTCACAAAACCCACGTTGCGGCCTCGGGGCATATAGCCTTGCACGCTGTTGTTGCTAAACGACGGGGTTACGAAAAGGTAAGTCGTCTGCGGGTCTTTCACCTGGCTGCCCCCAAAGTATGCCCCCAGCAACGCCTTCATCTCGGCGGTGTAGTTGCTCAGCACAGCGTTGTTGCCCACGTCCAAACCCGCTTTGCCGTCGGCGTTCAAATCAAAATCACAATTGAGGCTCTGCTGTACCACCTGCCATTTCAGCATCGCAGGGCCGTACACTGCGTTGAGTTGCGCTTGCAAATCGGCGGGGAGGCGGCCGTTGATTGGCAAGGGTTTTTCTTATGCCGCCCGCAGGAGGAGATTTGCGTTGCGGGTTTAATGGGTTGCGGACTGTAAATCCGTGTTTGCCGTTAGTCGGGATTGCAAACCCCGACTAACGGCAAAATATTTTAATTTCCGTCTTCTCTATTTATAAAAGGAAACCATCTTAATTGGCTTTTTAAAATCTCTGTGCCATTTGACTGATTTAATATTTCTAAAATAGATTCTTCTTTTATATTTTGATTACTTGGATTTATCCAATTTTTCATTTGAACCCATTCTTCAAATGTTATTATATATTCCATAAAAAAACCGCAAGAATATAAAAATGAAAAAAATAATTTTAACTCTTCGTCAAATCGATTATCGTCTCTTATTTTAGTGTAAAATTTTTCTGCTATCCAGTATTTAGGATAAAAAGGCGATTGCTGTTTTTTTAAATTCTCGTAATACTCATCACGCATTTTAGAATCAAATACAGGATTGACGTATTTTAAAAACCAGCGATTCCATTCAACTAAATCTACATTACCCATATTAATTATTTAAGTTTAACAGGTGTTACACCGCTTAATACAGAAGTGAGTTCAGACTGGCTAAATACTATAACATTAGAATAATCTTTTGCACCCCTCGCCCCTGGAACTATTAACCCCTTATACCCCTTTGCTCTCGCCCATATACCAACAACATTTGTAAACTCATATGCTTGGGTTTTATTTGACATTCCTAAAACGAGTTTATCAAATTCAGTCCCCAGTAATTGCCTTACAACATCGTCCGATAAATCAAGCATGTTATCAATTTGGACATTATTAAACTCATAAGTACTGTAGGCATTCCAATCGCCATAGTGAGACATTTCAGTTTGATTACCATTAAATGTTTTTGAGTAATACATTGCACTTTCACCTTGTACATCATATCTACCCCAAGCTTCATCAATTGAATATTGAGAAATTATATCAGGTTTAGCATTATGGTTCAATTCTGCATTCTTGCTAACTGATTTGTAAAATTTCCCATTATAAGTTTTCCCAAGAGGCTTTGTTACAATGTTATTTAGGAATGTTTTTAGCTCCGTGCCAGAGTTTGCGATGAATCTCCCCGCTCCGTTAACCCTGCTTCCAATCTGTTCGGCTTTGGCCAAAAAAGTATCAAACGACTTTTTGATGTGGCTGCTTACTTGCAACTGCCTGGCTCGCAAATCTACCAATAATCGCTCGTATAATTGCTGACCCTTTGCCCACAAGGCGGGGTTAGACCCCTTCAAACGTTCCATCAAGGCCACATAACGCGCCCCCACTTCGTCGAGTTGTGCCAATGCTCTGGTGCCAATTACCGCCGCTGAACCCACTGCAAAACCCAGCAACACAAGCTGAACGTCGTCGTAGTAACTCAAAAACTCGGCTCCCCCCTGCATCTGCCCTATCTCATCCCGATAGGCACTCACGCTCGTAGTGCCTACTACGATGCTTAAATCGGCCATTAACCAATACCCCGACCCACCACCACTCAAAAGCGTACCTGCCGTTCCCACCACGATGCCCTCCCAAACATCCGCAAAACGCTTCAAGCCTGGCCCATAATATTGCATCACCTCCGCAAAACTTTCTGACCCCCGAATTTTGCATTTAATCAGCCGCTTTTCGGTAAC
>JAYWHL010000380.1:0-7808 GCA_043777715.1 Cytophagaceae bacterium
TCACTGAGTCCATATCTTACCCAAAACGTAGGCATGGCCGAAGATAAACTTTCGCTTATTTATCTGATTGGGGGAGGGATAACGATTTTTAGTTCAAGAATTTTCGGAAAACTGGCCGATAAAAAAGGCAAATATAAAATTTTTGCCATAACCGCTATCCTGTTTTTAAGTCCCGTTTTGATAATGCCTTATCTGCCTTACGGGGCGGCAATTTGGCAAATCTTGGCCGTTACAACGTTATTCTTTTTGTTTGCCAATGGCCGAACTATCACCATGCAGGCTCTGGTATCGGGAGTCGTAAATAATACCAATCGTGGGGGCTTTACCAGCATCAATCAGTCGGTCATACAGTTGGCTTCGGGACTAAGCTCGTTTGTGGCGGGGCTTATCGTAATAAAAGGGCAGAATGGGAAGCTCGAACATTACCAACAACTGGGCTATGTAACCATTATAACAATGTTAGTGGGCGTTTGGTTGGCCAGTACCATAAAGCCTGTAAAAGCCGAATAGACGAAAATAGGCTTGGAAAAAAGCCATAAATTATGTAAATTTCGACAAAGATTAACTCCTTAAAATGAACATTATCTCCATTCTTATTCTTGTTTTTTGTGCTTTTACGGCCTATTTATTGGGGTCTATCCCCACGTCGGTTTGGTATGGTTTGGCCTATTTCGATAAAGACATCAGGCAATGTGGAAGTGGCAACGCTGGGGCTACCAATACGTTTAGAGTACTGGGTAAAAAAGCAGGGAGTTTGGTTATGCTCATTGATGTTTTGAAGGGCTGGACGGCCACAAGTTTGGTGCTTGTACCTTTGGCTTTGGGTTACATAGAGCATTCAGAGATAGTGAGTTATAAATTATTGTTTGGGTTTTTGGCCGTATTGGGGCATATTTTCCCAGTATTCGAAAACTTCAAAGGAGGCAAGGGTGTTGCAACCATTTTGGGAATGGTTTTGGCCCTAAACCCCGTAGCGGCCAGTTTGTGTATTGTCGTATTTTTGAGTATTCTTATCGTTTTTAAGTATGTATCGTTAGGTTCGTTGTTGGGTACGTTGGCCTTTCCAATTATGATTTTGTGTAATATCTTTACAGCCGACGATGAAAAAACCCTACTAACCATTTTTGGATTTTTGATGTTTGGGATTGTGGTTTGGGCCCATCACAAAAATATTAAAAGACTCATAGAAGGCCAAGAAAGCAGAACTTACCTATTCGGAAAGAAAAAATGAATGAAAACATTACTCATGGCATGACTTCATGAGTTAGGAGTTAGTGAGTTAAGTGTATTAATAAATTGTCTAGTTTCATAATCGAAAATTCTCAAATGCAAGCCTACTTATCAGCCAACAAAGACCGTCAGTTAGACGAACTCCTCCAGTTACTACGCATTCCGTCGGTTAGTGCCGATTCTCATTACAAAAATGATGTAAGAAAAGCCGCCGAATTTGTGAATAATAGCTTACTAAAAGCAGGATTAGATACTTCCGAAATTTGTGAAACGGCTGGCCACCCAATCGTTTTTGCACAAAAAACAATAAACCCAAACCTGCCAACGGTATTGGTTTATGGGCATTATGACGTACAACCCGCCGACCCCCTACATCTTTGGGATTCGCCACCGTTTGAGCCAATTATCAAAAACGATAAAATTTATGCCCGTGGTGCTGCCGACGACAAAGGCCAATTTTATATGCACATAAAAGCCGTAGAGGCCATGATTGCCACCAATACTTTGCCCTGTAACGTAAAATTTATGATAGAAGGCGAAGAAGAAGTAGGCTCTAACAACCTTGGTATTTTTGTGGCCGCCAATCGTGAACGCCTAGCCGCTGACGTTATCTTGATTTCCGATACCTCGATGATAGCCAACGACGTGCCATCTATTGATACAGGCTTGCGTGGTTTAACGTACTTGGAAGTAGAGGTTACGGGTCCAAATAGAGACCTGCATTCGGGGGTATATGGTGGGGCAGTGGCCAATCCGATAAATGTTTTGGCCAAAATGATAGCCAGTATGCACGACGAAAACGGTCATATTACGATTCCTGCTTTTTATGACGATGTGCAAGAGTTATCAAGTTTGGAGCGTGCCGAAATTGCCAAACGGCCCTTTGATTTGAGAGAATATCAGCACGATTTAGGCATCGAGGCCGTTCAAGGCGAAGCGGGGTACACGACCATCGAACGCACAGGCATTCGCCCAACGCTCGACTGCAACGGTATTTGGGGTGGTTACACAGGCGAAGGTGCCAAAACGGTGTTGCCCTCAAAAGCGTTCGCCAAAATATCAATGAGATTGGTGCCTAACCAAAGCTCTGAAAAAATTCTTGACTTATTTACCCAACATTTTATTAGCATAGCACCCAAAGGCGTACAGGTAAAAGTGATGCCCCACCACGGCGGCGAACCTTATGTAACCCCCATAGAGTCAGTGGCTTATAAGGCCGCAGCCGCAGCCATGGAGGAATCCTTTGGCAAAGCCGCCATTCCAACTCGTGGCGGTGGGAGTATCCCGATTGTGGCATTATTTGAAAAAGAACTAGGTCTCAAAACCGTACTCATGGGCTTTGGCCTAGATTCGGACGGCCTGCATTCGCCTAACGAGCATTATGGCTTGTTCAATTATTACAAAGGCATACAAACCATTCCTTTGTTTTTTAAGCATTTTACAGAAATGATGAAGGGATAGTTTTTTTTAGGAGACGGGAGGCAGGAGACGGGAGGCAGGAGACGGGAGATAGGAGGCTGGAGATAGGAGGCAGGAGATAGGAATTTTTGGCGAATAGGAGAGAGGAAGTTTTTGATTGCTTAATCTAAGTTAAGGAATCGAAATAGATAAACTATTTAATTTTGAATTAATATAAATATAGAAAAAATGGCCGTAGATGTTTTGTTAGGTTTGCAATGGGGAGACGAAGGCAAAGGTAAGATTGTCGATGTATTAGCTCCTCAATATCAGGTAGTTGCACGATTTCAGGGTGGGCCAAATGCTGGACATACACTAGAATTTGACGGTTTTAAGCACGTTTTGCATCAAATCCCATCGGGTATTTTCAGAAAAGAAGTTACCAATATTATTGGCAATGGCGTGGTGCTAGACCCCATTACTTTCAAAAAAGAAATAGACGGTTTGGCCAAATACAACCTCGACCTCAAAGGCAATCTTTTTATTTCTAAAAAAGCCTCGCTTATTATTCCATCGCACCGTTTGCTTGATGCTGCCTATGAAGCCGCCAAAGGAACGGCCAAAATTGGCTCTACCCTCAAAGGTATCGGCCCCACTTATACAGATAAAATATCAAGGGTGGGTTTGCGAGTTGGGGATATTTTATCGCCAAATTTCAAGGCCAAGTATGATGATTTAGTACAAAAACACAAAGTAATATTGGGGATTTATAATTATGAATACGACCTTGCAGAAGCCGAAGCCGAGTTTTTTGCTTGTGTAGAATTTATGAAAGAATTTCAGATAATAGATTCTGAATATCTTGTAAATGAAGAACTTAACGCCCAAAAAACCATCTTGGCCGAAGGTGCCCAAGGCTCACTCCTAGACGTAGATTTTGGTTCGTATCCATTTGTTACGTCATCAAACACCGTATCGGCGGGGGCTTGTACGGGCTTGGGCATTGCCCCAAAAAACATTGGCGAAGTTTACGGTATTTTTAAGGCTTATGCCACCAGAGTTGGCAGTGGACCGTTTCCGACAGAACTTCACGAAGAAATTGGCCAACGTATGCGAACCGAAGGCCGAGAGTTTGGTGCAACTACGGGTCGGCCAAGGCGTTGTGGCTGGATAGACCTCCCCGCCCTCAAATATACCATGATGATAAACGGAGTAACACAATTGATAATGATGAAGGCCGATGTATTGAATATCTTTGATGACATTTTGGCTTGTGTGGCGTATCAATTGCCAGACGGCTCAATCACCGAAAAACTCCCTTACGAAATCAACGATATTGTAGTTACGCCTGTATATCAGACACTTAAAGGCTGGAATTGCTCGTTAGAAGGCATGAGAGATTTTAATGAACTACCAGCCGAACTGATAAACTATATCAATTTTTTAGAAAACCAATTAGGCTTGCCCATCAACTTTATTTCTACTGGCCCCGACCGTGAGGCCATTGTTTTGAAAGGAGCTTTGGCATAAGGATAGCAAAGAAAAAAGATCAATAAAAATCAAATACTTATGAATGAGAATGAACAATGTTTTATGGTTTGATAACGATATTCTTATTTTGTTCTTGATGATGCATGGCACGATTATACTGTTATGAAAACAAGGCGTGCCACGCATAGTTTTACTAGCTAAGAATATCGTCATCTAAGTCAAAGGATTAATCATCGGCATCTTAATTGACTTTGTAGAATGATTTATTTTGGGTAATTTTGTTCTGTGAAAATAGACTTAAAAAAGCGCCAATCAAGCCAATACGACAAGATTTTTAAAGAAAATATCGAAGCCGTAATATCCAGTATCATGCAAAGTGTACTTGATATTACGGCTGTTTCTATGGAAGAACTGCCTGATGACATTCAACACACAAAAGAACGAAAACCCGATGTTCTCAAGAAAATAACTGACAATCACGGCAGTACATTTGTGCTTCAGATTGAGTTTCAAGTAAGAGATGAGCCAGAAATGGTGTATCGAATGGCGGAGTATTTCATTATGCTTGAACGAAAATATAAATTACCTGTAAAACAGTTCGTTATTTTCCTTGGGTCGGACAGCCCTAAAATGGCTACTCAACTTGATAGAGAACGCCTGAAATTTAGTTTTCCGCTTGTTGCACTTTCAAAACTTGACTACCACATTTTTCTAAATTCTGACAAACCCGAAGAAATCATCTTGGGTATTTTAGCAAATTTTGAGGGGGAAAAGCCAGAAAATGCACTTAGGCAGATAATTAGCCGTGTTATGGAAACTACTAAAGGAGAATTTTCGTTAAACAGATACTTTAATCAGTTGCGAGTTTTGGCACAACTTCGTAATTTAGAACTAAACTTAAAAATCGCTATGGACAGTATCGCAGAATACATCAAAGAAGAAAGAGATGTTCTATTTTTGAGAGGTCTTGACAAAGGACAAGAAAAAGAACTAACAAAATTTGTTATCTATCTTTTGAAAGAAGGTAATAAAACATTTGAACAAATCGCAGATATTGCTGAAACTACGGTGGACTTCGTTAAAGCAGTCTATAGAAAAGTGTCTGAAAATTAGACACTCAATGGCCTTTTGTTCACGGACTTTGAATGGTAATGGCTTTGAATGGCAACGGCAGAGAAAAGCAGTAGCCACTAAAATACGTATTTTAACAAGTAATGGTAAACGGTAAAATCTCAATCGCTTTGGCAGTTAGATTTAGAAACACTATTGAGCATCAGTTTCGGCTCATGAAACAAGAAAAACAAGTAGCAAATACTTAAATCGCAACGGTTATCCGTATGAGTAATTTATATGGGCAGACTCCACCCATTTACATTTTTTTCGATTAGCCTTGAATTAAGTTGTTAATGAACGAAAACTTATTAACATTCGATTTGGTAATCAAGACGAGCTAACTTGTTTTTGAAGAAAATATTCAAAATAAGCTACACTGATAGAATTAAGACCTCCTAACATGGATAGAATACTACGCATACAAACCTTAAAATCGCTTTTTTTTAGCTAAATTTGTAAGTAGCATTCGAGTATAAGATTTGAAGAATTTTGGAAGATATTATTTCGTTAATTCTCAAATCTCATTGGAAATTCAGTATTAAAAATTGACCATTCAGTATTAACAATCACACATTAAAAATATGAAATTTGTAGTCTCATCTTCTGCTTTACTCAAGCAACTTTCGGCCATTAATGGTGTAATTGCCAGCAATCCGATTGTCCCAATTCTCGAAAATTTTTTATTGAAATTAGATAAAAATTCACTTTTCGTTACGGCTTCCGACCTCCAAACCGTAATGACTACCGAGTTTGAAGTGGCCTCGGCCGATGCAGGTGCCATTGCCGTGCCAGCCAAACTATTGCTAGATACCCTTCGTGGCTTGCCCGACCAGCCCATTACCATCAAAATAGATACAGAAACCTTTGGTACAGAGATAATTACAGAAAACGGTCGTTATAAATTATCAGGTGAAAACCCGATTGATTTCCCTAAAATACCAACCGTAAATCGTAATTATTCGATAGACCTCACAGCCGATGTTTTGGGCAAAGCCATTGCCAATACTATTTTTGCAGTATCAACCGACGATTTGCGTCCTGCCATGACGGGCGTATATGTGTCGTTGGGAGAAACCACCACTTTTGTAGCCACCGACGGCCACCGCCTTATCCGTTATAGGCGTGCAGACGTGAGTTCATCAACCGAAACGACGATGATTATACCTCGTAAAGCCCTCAACCTATTAAAATCAACTTTGCCGTCGGATACCACGCCAGTTAAGGCCGAATTTAGCCAAGCCAATGCTTTTTTTAGTTTTGGGAATATCCAAATGATTTGTAGATTGATAGACGAACGTTTTCCTGATTATGAAAACGCTATTCCAACAACCAACCCTAACGTAATGACTATCAATAGATTAGAGTTGTTGAGTTCGTTGAAGAGGATTTCTATTTATTCTAGCAAAACCACGCATCAAATTAGGCTTAAATTGATTAAAGATGAACTAGTGCTTTCGGCCGAAGACCTCGATTACTCGAACGAAGCCAACGAAAAACTAAGCTGCGAATACGAAGGAGACGAAATGGAGATAGGTTTTAATGCCAAGTTTATGGTAGAAATGCTCTCTAATATTAGCAGTAACATTATTTCATTGCAGATGTCAGCCCCTAACCGTGCAGGGATTATTGTACCAAGTATGAAAGACGACAAAGAAGATATTTTGATGCTGATTATGCCCGTAATGCTGAATAGTTATGCGTAAAGATTTTGGCAATTAGCTGTTAGCTATTGGCTTGGTTTCCGTGTTTGGTAGCTCACCAACCACCTTTGCGAAAGCAATATTCTTAGGTAGATTTCCTTTTCCGTGGTTGGTAATTCTCCTTTTCCGTGGTTGGTGGCTCACCAACCACCTTTGCGAAGCAATATTCTTAGACAAATCTCAAACTTCCCGAAAATTTATGATTTTTCGGGAAGTTTTGCTTTAAAAACCGCTATTTTTTTGCAATTTTAATATATATCAACAACCTCAAACAACCAAATTACAAAACGATGAAATACAGAGCTTTTGGAAGAACAAACTGGCAAGTATCAGAAATAGGATACGGAATGTGGGGCTTGGCTGGCTGGACGGGCAGCGAAATGCAGGAAGTAGAAACCGCCCTAGACCGCTCGGTTGAGCATGGTTGTAACTTTTTTGATTCGGCTTGGATTTATGGCAAGGGTCTTAGCGAAGAAATTTTGGGCAGACTACTCAAACGCCATGCTGATAAAAAACTGTATGCCGCCTCTAAAATTCCGCCAAAAAACTTCACATGGCCGTCTCGTAATGAGTTTAAGTTAGAAGAGGTTTTTCCTGCGGCACATATCGTTAAATATACCGAGCGAAGTTTGACCAATTTGGGCGTAGAACAGTTGGATTTGATGCAGTTTCATGTTTGGGAAGACCATTGGGCCAACAACGACGAATGGAAAGAGGCCATTACAAAACTAAGCCAAGAGGGCAAAGTGGCGGCTTGGGGGATTAGTGTAAACCGTTGGGAGCCAAACAATGTGTTGGAGACTTTGAAAACGGGCTTGATAGATTCGGTGCAGGTAATTTATAATATCTTTGACCAAAACCCCGAAGACCAACTTT
>JAYWHL010000381.1:0-7803 GCA_043777715.1 Cytophagaceae bacterium
TCTCCGAGGCAAAAATATAGCAAAGCCAAAATTTCAAGCCCCTATTCGAATTAGCTATTCCAATTATCTGAGACTTCTTTACGTATTATGTTGCCAAAAGAATCCAAAAAACTTATTAAACTGTGTACTCAACTAAAAAGCCACAAATTATTTACAAAAAACTGAATATCAACCCTTTGTATTCTTTGTTCCTTTGTGGTTTATTTTGTATTTGTACTCAAGTATTTAAATAAAGTTAGTTTGTACTATTAATATCGTAATTGTTTGTATATCAAGCCCGTAGCCTATCGCTTACAGTTGCTTACTGCCAATCTACTGCTCAATCCATGCTTTTTCGTTACAAAATCTACTTATTATTTTTTTTACCAAGTTTGCTGAATGGCCAAGATAGGAAATGGGTTTTCCAAGCACCCAAAATGGGGTCATTATTTGCCATTCAGGCTTATGCCCAAGATTCTGTGAAGGTGGCTTTGGCCGCACAAAAGGCATTTGAGGCCGTGGACTCGCTCAATCATATTTTTAGCGATTATGACTCCACTTCCGAACTATCAAAACTATCAGCAACTGCGGGTTTGGGGCAGTGGATTGGGGTTTCGCCAGCACTTTTTAGTATTATCAAAACATCTAAAATGGCTTGGCAAAAAAGCAACGAGGGCTTTGACATCAGCCTTGGAAGATTGTCTATTTTATGGCGAAATGCTCGCAAAACCATGGTATTTCCTAGCAAAAAAGCCATTGCAAACGCCTTGGCCACTGCGGGAATGGAGTCAATTTTGATAGATGAAAAAGAACAAAAAGTCAAACTTTTGAAACAAGGCACAAGGCTGGATTTGGGTGGAATTGGCAAAGGCTATGCCGCCCAAACCATGCTAGAAATTATGCAAAAAGAAGGCTTTGGCATGGTGCTTTGCGATGCGGCTGGCAACATGGCCATTGGTCAAAAGCCGCCCAACAAAGAAGGTTGGCTTATCGGCATTGGAAGGAGCAAAAATTTAGAAAATTTTGATAATAACCTACTCACTTTGAGCAATATAGCTGTTTCAACGTCTGGCGATATGTTTCAATTTTTTGAACATAAAGGCCAGCGATTTTCTCATATTATCAACCCCAAAACTGGCTTGGGGTTGCAGTCGCAGAGGCAGGTAAGTATTGTGTGTGCCAACGCCACCACCGCCGACTGGCTATCTACGGCTTGTAGTGTATTGCCCATAAAAAAATCAAAATTATTAGCCCAAAAAATGAAGGCTAAAATCTTGATTTTTGAGAGGGGCAAATAATTCCTTATACGCCTATCTTTTTGAGGGCTAGTTCCAGTCTTTCTGTTGTGCTAGTTTTGCCCATAATTTGCATCGAAAGCATAAGGTCTGGGCCTGCACCCAAGCCCGTTAGTGCCACACGAAGCGGTTGCATAACTTTACCCATTTTTACGCCTAATTGTTCTGTAACTTCATGCAAGCAATGTTTGATGGTTTCGGGTTCAAATGTTTCTATATCAATGAGTTGCTTGCTAAATTTTTGGATTACCTTCGCCACATCGTCGTTCCACTTACTGGCTATTATGGCTTCGTCGTATTGGCTCGGTGGAGTGAATAAAAAGGCAGATTCTGTGATAATTTCTTGTGGAAAAGTAACCCTTTCTTTCAATAAATGTACGATTGCTTTGGCTTTTTCTAGGCCAATATTTTCTGGAAATTTATCTAATAATTGACTAGCCAAAAAATCATCGTCTTGTAGTTTTAGGTATTGCTGATTAAACCACTGTGCTTTTTTAATATCAAATTTGGCACCTGCTTTGCCTATTTTTTCTAGTGAAAAAACCTCAATGAGTTGTTCCATCGAAAACATTTCTTGCTCCGTACCAGCATTCCAGCCCAGCATCACCAAAAAATTAATCATAGCTTCTTGCAAATAGCCCTCTTCTCTAAAACCACGAGATACCTTGCCCGTTTCGGGGGCTGTCCACTCCAGCGGAAACACAGGATAACCGCCAAGGTCGCCATCTCGTTTTGATAACTTTCCGTTGCCTTCGGGTTTGAGCAATAGGGGCAAATGTGCAAATCTTGGCATGGTGTTTTCCCAACCAAAAGCCCGATACAATAATACATGAAGCGGAGCAGAGGGCAACCATTCTTCGCCTCGAATAACGTGGCTGATTTCCATGAGGTGGTCGTCTATTACGTTGGCCAAATGATAGGTTGGCAGGCCGTCGGACTTCATCAAAACTTTGTCGTCCAACTGCGATGAATGCACCACCACCCAACCCCTGATGAGGTCGTTGATTCTGATTTCTTCTTTGGGAGGTACTTTGAACCTAATCACATAAGGTTCGCCAGCTTCGATTTTAGCTTGTACTTCGGCTGGACTTAGGGTAATGGCATTGCTCAACTTTAAGCGAGTGATGGCATTGTACTGAAAAGCCAAGCCTTGGGCTTCGAGGCTGGTACGCATCAAATCCAACGATTCGGGCGTATCAAAAGCATAATAGGCATGGCCCTGGTCGAGGAGTTGTTGGGCATATTTTTGGTAAATGTCGGTACGCTCAGACTGGCGATAGGGAGCATGAGGCCCGCCCACGCCTTGGCCTTCGTCTATTTCAATACCTATCCAGTTTAAGGCTTCAATGATATAAGCCTCGGCTCCAGGCACAAAACGGCTTTGGTCGGTGTCTTCTATACGAAGTAACATTTTGCCACCTGTTTGGCGAGCCAAAAGATAATTATACAAGGCCGTACGAACACCGCCAATATGCAAAGGCCCCGTTGGACTAGGAGCAAAACGAACTCTAACTGCTGATTGATTCACTTTAATAAATAAAAATTATGTAAAAACGATAATAAAACCAATGCAAAGATAGCGTTTTTTGGCCTAAGTACCTGTAAGCAATATGCCGTAGGCTATAGGCTTGATATACAAATAATTACGATATTAATAGTGTAAACTAATTTTGTTCAAGTACTTAGTAAATAAGGGCTTATACAAATGAAGCGTTTCTTTAAATTTTTGTTTTTGAAACGTATTTACCACGATTAGCTTGTATTTTTGCGAAACAATTGGTGTAGTTTTGTTTAAGTTTATGGTGTAAAAATTATCGTTTACCCCAAAAGAAAATAGTAATTACCATGGTAGGAATCATAATGGGCAGTAGTTCGGATATGAAAGTAATGCAAGGGGCGGTCGATGCCCTCAACGAATTTGGCGTATTGTACGAAATAGACATCGTGTCGGCACATCGTACGCCCCTCAAAATGATAGAATACGCCCAAACCGCTCGAAGTCGAGGCATTAAAGTAATTATCGCTGGGGCAGGCGGGGCGGCACATTTGCCAGGCATGGTGGCGGCCGTAACTACCCTGCCCGTGATAGGCGTACCCGTGAAGTCTAGTAATTCGATAGATGGCTGGGATTCTGTTTTGTCTATTTTGCAAATGCCTTCGGGCGTGCCTGTAGCCACTGTGGCCTTAGACGGTGCTAAAAATGCTGGTATTTTGGCAGTGCAAATGCTAGGTATTGAAAACCAAGACATTGCCCGTAAATTGCAGGACTATAAACAAGCCCTTATTGAAAAAGTACAAGAAATGTCCGAGAGCATTAAACACAATTAGAATAGGATTTTCAAAAAAATAATATAATGGAAGAACAAAAAAATATTCGTCCGAGTGATGGAGGTAATTTGCCTGTGATAACACTCTTGGTATTGGTTTTGATTATTGTAGCAATGCTTTATACGGGTTGGGAATACTTGGCCGATAAACCTGGCGATGCCATGACATCTCCCAAAAATTCGATAGAGGCATCTCAAGTACAAGAAAAAGAGCCTGTTCAGGAAGAACCCACCACCAAGGTTATTGATGTAGCCCAAGAGGGCGTTGATGCTGGCGATGGTCCAACCCAAACCGAAAAAAAAGTAACTAAACTAAAGCCTGTCGCAGAGAAAGAGGAAAAAAAAGAGGATAAACCAAAAGTCAAAGAAGAAAAACCTCTAACAGAAGAACCCAAAAAAGAAGAGGTAAAAATACCCAAAGGCGGTGTGTTACAAACTCATACCGTGGACATGGGCGAAACATTTTATGGCCTAGCCAATCGTTACAACATGAAGTGGGCAACCCTCAAAGCACTCAACCCTGATATTAAAGACGTAAGCAAAGATTTTAAGGTGGGGGTAACTAAGGTAAAGGTTAGACTAAAGGCTACTCATACGGTTGGAGTGGGAGATATTTTACAAAAAGTGGCCGAAAAATATGGTATCTCAAAAGAACTATTAATGGCCACAAATGGCAAAACAAAAGACTTTGTTGAACGAGGCGAAAAACTATTGATTCCCTATCCCGAAAAAGAGTAAAAGCATTGAAAGATAAGCCTTTACCCAAAAGGTTTAAGCAAAAAATATCGTAAATGATTTGCTAGATTCCGAAAACATTATTAAATTGTATGTCTGGTATCTAACTATATATATTATAATTTTACCAAACCCGAGACTTTAGTTACATTAATAAAGAATGTGAGTCTTAACAGTACGTTAGTGAAAATCCTAATAATTAAAAATTAAATAACTGGTAGTGAGTGAGTTATGATTGTTCTTAGATTTAAGTCAAACGAATGGTCATCAGTAAAATGTTATTAAAGGCATAGCCTTTTCCTAATCCATAAAAATTAAATGAAAAAAACTTTACTCCCTCTTCTTGGGGTAAGTGTGCCTTATGACTTGGCATACTATTCCAGCGGCTTCCTAAAGCCTCCCTGTTTATTCAACAGAAATAATATTTTATCTTGATTTTATAACACCGTCTAGCTCATCAAAAATGGGCTAGTTTTCGTCGTTTCTGACCAATTCATTTAAGACCTAATATCCATAAAAAATGAAGAATTTTCAATTTCCCTCGCTTCTAAAAGCGTTGGCATTAGTAGTAACCCTATTAATGGGTACTTTCTCTAATGTTTCAGCCCAGTCTATCTTAAAACAATGTACTGCTACCAACTATTATCATGGTTGCGGCGACAATCGTCAAACCAATAGTGCCTTTTGGATGCAAATAGTTGTAAACAACAACTATACCAATGGTTACGCTGACTTTGCTTTGAGCAACGGGGTTTGGAAAGAATATGACAACAATACAGCCGTATTCACAGGCCGAGTAACAAGTGCCATAGACGCCAATGTTTCTTGGGATTTGAGTGTAACCTTTAGTGGTCGTGCTACTGGCCTAACGCCACATTTAAGTAATGACACTTGGCATTGCTATCCAGCCAACAAAAACGATTGGTACTACTATACCACTTGGGCGGGTACAATGACGGGTGTGGCTGGAACCAAAATGGCAGGGTCTAAACTGAGCCTTTCTACCTTGCCAAATATGCCCGCCCAAGCAGGAACAGGAGCAGGCGGAACAGCCGTTGATAAATTCAGTTTTGGGGCATGGACAAACATGGCCGTAGTTAATCAGCCAACAACTGGCAATGTGATTGATGCCAATAAACTCAACAATGAAGGAGGAGATATTTATATAGATTTGGTAAATTGTACAACAACTAACTGTAATTGTGCTAATAATTTACTAACCAATGGCGACTTTGAAAGCAATCTTGATGCTTCAAACGATGGCCAAACTTGGGATTGGAGCGGTAGTAGCCTAACTACGGGTACGGGATATGTAGTATGTGGTTCTAAGAATGGATTTTTTGATGTATCAAGTGGCAACGGTATGTTTTGGCAACACAAAACGGGTGTTGCTGGTAAAACTTATACCCTAAAAGCCTATTCATCTACCCATGATATTTATAAAAATCAAATTCTATTTCTTACTTTTTATAATAGTTCTTGGACAGAGTTATCGTCAGCCAAGCAAACTGTTCAGGTTGATCAACCCGTTGCCAATGGTATGAAAGAATATACGCTTTCGGCAACGGCACCTGCTGGAACAGCGTATGTATCAGTTGGAGGTTGGGCAGATGGAAGTACTTTAAAACTAGATAGTTTTTGTCTGACAGAAACAGGTACAGCAACACCTTCTTGTTCAATAAACACTACCTATCCGCAAACGTGCGTTACGGCTGTAAAAAATCCTTATACTGTAAAAGACCCAGGAACGTATTGCAGGGGAGTTGATAACTGGACAAGAGACCAACACACCTTTTCGATAAACGGAGGATCTTATGCGGGGTCTTATGTCATAAAATCGGGAACTTCGCCAATTTTGGTTGAAAACAATGATGGAACGAGTAGATTATTGGTAGAAGTTGTAAAAAGTAACGGTAACGCTTTCCCTTCAAGTGTTGATGCAACAAAAGGCTTTTTGATAGAAATAAATGGCTCAAACAAAACAACGGGGTCGCCTCAAGGGTCATTTACGCCAGCCACAAATGCCTGTGCAGGAACTAACACTTCTTCATGGGCTTTTTATAATACTTTCACGATGAAAATCTGTGGAACAGGCTCAAATTCAGGAGCTAACTACACGATAACAAATCCAGGAGAAGCCATGAATCACCCTTTTCAAATCGGAAACGGTGCAAGTATGTGGAATAATCAATTGGGGGCAGGGATATGGTTTAGCAATAGTACCATATCAGGAGATATTCAGATGAGGCTTGACCCTGTTTCTTGTTGTCAAAACATTACCAACGGAGGACAAATTGCTGCCAATCAATCAGGATGTGGGCCATCTTTTGACCCAGAGGCATTTACAAGTAATGCTGGGGCTTCGGGCGGTGCAGGAAATATAGAGTACGTTTGGCTAAAAAGTACGACAAAATCAACAGGTCCTTTTGCTAATGACCCTGCTTGGACAATCATCGCTGGAGCAACAGGCGAAACATACAACTCTCCAGCGGTTACTCAAACTACTTATTTTATAAGATGTTCACGCCGAAGTGGGTGTACTGACTATGTAGGTGAATCTAATGTGCTTACAGTAACAGTAGGGAATTGTCCTCCAGTTAATATTGATAAATGTTATTATATAACAGGCCACAGTGGTTCTAATTTGTGTGAAGGAACTAATGCACAAGAAGTTGCTTTTTATGCCCTTAATACAAGTCAAGGATCGAAGGTGTTTAAGATTAAAGATGGTACACGTGCAATTTTTAGGCAAAATGGTACAACGGCATTTTTAATAATGGATTTGGTAGAAAAAAATAATCCAAGCAACGGTACATTATGCCTAAAATTAGATTTTACAGGCGCTCATCTTGAGCCTAATAACCAAGGTAAAGAAGACTGTGTATATGCTGGAAGTAAGAATGATGGTACATGGATTTTTTATAGCGGAGTTACAGGAACAATTACAGGCTATGATAATTTATCGGGTGTAACTGCGGTTATCAACCAAAATAACTATCCACAGTTTCAAATTGGTAAAGGTGCTAATACCGAAACGATAAAGTTTGGTGGGGCAGGCTGGCTACATGCAGATTGGAACAATATCAGCAAAAATGGCTACACATTCCATGACGGTCAAATAGATGTTGAATTTGAAGGATATGATTATAATGTAAGTGCCTCGGTTAATCCAACAACGATATGTGCCAACGAGCCTGTAACATTAACAGCCACAGGTTGCTCTAATGGTACAATTAGTTGGTCAGCTAATAATCAATCGGTTGGTTCAGGGTTTAGTATTTCGGTTAATCCCAATACAACTACCACTTATACAGCGACCTGCACACCTATAAACTGTGGTTCATTGGACCCTAAAATATGCAAACCAACAGCACAGGTAACGGTTAATGTAAAGCCTCAGCCGAATCAAATAACGGTTAATAATGTAACGATTTGTTACGGTGAAAATGCTACACTGATAGCCTCTA
>JAYWHL010000382.1:0-2817 GCA_043777715.1 Cytophagaceae bacterium
CCACCAACCACGGAAATACAAATTGCTTACGCAAAGGTGTTTGGTGAGCCACCAACCACGGAAATACAAATTGCTTTCGCAAAGGTGCTTGGTGAGCCACCAACCACGGAAATAGAGAACAAAAAAAGGCGTTATTTGTTTGACTATCAGTTTATTAGGCTTGATTTCGCCTCGCTCATTCTTTAATTCAAAACTGGGCATTTTTCTTTTGAGGCAATTACATAATTTATTTTAAATACCGACAAAAGGTAAGAATCTTTTTTGGCAGGTGTGCCTCTGGTATCTCCCCGTTCAGAATAAGTAGCGATGGGTTGAGCAAAAGGGTCGGCGTTGAGCGGAAAACCAAATTGATTGTTGAGGTATTGAACAACTAATGGTTTTCGGTCTTGACCTGAATACGCCCCCACAGGCTCTAACGACCGATTGCTCATGGCACGGGAAAGGTCGCTGGGGAGGTCGGCTGGGTCGGGCAAATCGCCTCCAACGTCGTCTAAATAATCGGTAAAAGTGGCTCTAAAACCCAGCTCGGCAGAGAGTTCCAATCTTTCTGATACCTTAAATTTTATACCAAAACCATAAGGAATGGCTATCTGTACCAAAGAATAAGGCTGAGTGCCATAACCTGGCAAGCCTTGGCCTTCGGTAGCAAGGGGTTGGAGTCTTTCCCAATCTCCACCAAAAGCCTCTGATGCTTTGGCTTTGGGATCATGGGCAAAAAGGGCGATTCCCCCAAAAATATATGGTCTAAAACCGTTACCTCTTCGTTTAAAGTCTTTACCTCCGTCCAAAAGATTCAACATTCCTGTAAGCGAAAATTCTTTTACGTCATTCCTGAAATGTAGGTTTCTGGTATTAAGCAGCAGGTTTTTGTTCCCAAAGCTATTATCATCGCCAAAGAGCCTTGCATACGAAAATCCCAGCCTAGCACTAAACCTTCTCGAAAAATATCGGGTATAATCAGCCGAGGCATTCCAGCGAATCATGCCTGAAAACCCAGAAACTGAACTATAATTACCCAACTCGCCATAATAATTGGCATGACCTCCGCCTATTCCTACACTCGAATATGGAATAAAGCCTGTTTTGCTACGGGTTTTTGTTCCTGTTTTAAAGAAATTGAATTGAGCTTGTGCCGTAAATTGTACGAGACAAAAGCACAGTAGAACGAGCAAAAAAATTGATTTTGGTTTCATTTTTAAATATAAGTGGCTTTTGGCAATTTGCTGTTAGCTATCGGCCTATTTTTGGGGATATTACAATAAACATATCCTAAACTAATTTTACGTAAATACTTAGACTTCTAAAAAACGTTAAAAAATCTTAAATGTTGTGGATTCTTACCAGTTACGGGTATCTAAACCCCAGTTTAATTTACTTCTTAGGGTATTCAGAAAATGATTTTCGGGCATTTTGACCAAACAAGCCTTGAATTTTTCTTTTTTGATGGTAATAGGCAATCTACCTTCTATTACTTTTGAACGACTATCGAGCGACACCAAAAAATTCTTACTTCTGCTTTCCACTTCAACCGTTATGATACTATCGTCTTCTACTATCATGGGCCTAACGTTGAGGTTATGGGGGCTGATGGGAGCGATGATAAAGTTCTGACAATGAGGCATTACCACTGGCCCACCTACGCTCAAACAATAGCCCGTTGAACCCGTAGGCGTGGAAATTACCAAACCATCGGCCCAGTAGGTATTCAGAAATTCGCCATTTATTTTGCTATGTACCACAATCATCGATGAGGTATCGGTTTTGGTAATCACAAAATCGTTTAAGCCAAAATTTACGCCATTAAAAATATCTTGTTCGCAGTCAATGGCCAAAAGGCTTCGTTTGTCGAGTTGGTATTGTTGGTCTAAAATAAGCGGAATGGTTTCTGCTATTTTTTCGGGGGAAATGGTTGCCAAAAAGCCTAGTCGCCCAACGTTTACCCCCACGATTGGCGTCTCTCGTTCGGCCACTAGCGTTACGCTATCAAGAAGTGTGCCATCTCCACCCAAACTGATGATATAGTCGGGCGAATTTATGTTTTTTTTGTCTGTAAAAGTCTGTGAATAGTCGTGCTGAATGTCTGCTTGTTGAAGAAGCCTAAGGTAAGATTCTGTAAATTGCACCTCTATCTGCCTAGCCATCAGCTCGTTGAGTAATGCTTGGATATAAGGTTTGGCCTTGTCTGTAAATGGCCGACCATGTATGGCAAAATTCATGAAGAAATAAAATTGGTAAAAAACCTTAGGCAATTAGTAGCTGTTGGCAATTAGTATTGGCTTGAAATACAGGAGATTACAAATCAAAAAATGTCGATTGTCTGGGTGCTGGACAATTTTACAAAATATAGCATAACACAGAGATTTATCTAAGAATATTGCTTTCGCAAAGGTGGTTGGTGAGCCACCAACCACGGAAAAGGCGAAGGCTTCCATAATCCCGTATAAAATTGTAGGAGAACCACAAAAATTTACTATCCAAAACTACTTAAATATTCAGATAGTGCAATAGCATATCTAGGCGTTCTCGGTCGGGGGTTTGGATAAAATCATTGGCAAAAACCGATGTTATTGTGTAACCGTATCGCTCTAAAGTGGCCACCACACCCGAAATACTCGTTTTATTGAGTTTGAGTGTTAAGCTACCATTTGATGAATTATCTCCTGAAGCATTAAAATACGAACTAATTACTTTAGTATCGTTTTGTTCTATTAATCTTGTAATTTCTGATAGCGAATAATCCCTGCTTTGGAGACTCAAAACCAATATCGCTCCCAATTCTTGGGTATCCATCAAGCTAATAAAGGTTTGGTAAAGTTC
>JAYWHL010000383.1:0-2817 GCA_043777715.1 Cytophagaceae bacterium
GCAAATTTTAGTACAGATTATCAGTATTTTATCCTTTACCATTCTTCGGCTGATAGCCCCAATTTTATAACTCTGCACAAAGCCCCTAATGGCGAGCAGGTAAAAATACTGGAAGATAACCAAGCCCTAAAAACAAAACTCGCTGATTATGAGGTAATTAAAAAAGAATTTTTCAATTTCAAAACCTCTGAAAACATAGCACTCAATGGCTGGATGATAAAACCACAGGGCTTTGATGCTACCAAAAAATACCCTGTGTTGATGTTTGTATATGGTGGGCCAGGTTCGCAAACGGTAATGAACGCTTGGGACGCTCGGGATTTTTATTGGTATCAAGTATTGGCTCAAAAAGGCTATATCATCGTGTCGGTTGATAACCGTGGTACGGGTGGCCGAGGTGTGGGTTTTCAGAAAAGTACTTACAAACAATTGGGTAAATACGAAACCTTAGACCAAATAGAGGCTGCCAAATATCTAGCCAAGATGCCCTTTGTGGAACCTACCAGAATTGGAATTTGGGGCTGGAGTTATGGGGGTTATATGTCGTCTAATTGTATTATGCAAGGGGCTGATGTTTTCAAAACGGCCATTGCCGTAGCCCCTGTAACGTCTTGGCGATATTATGACAGTATTTACACAGAACGATATTTGCAAACACCCCAACAAAATGCCTCGGGTTATGATGATAATTCGCCCATAAACCATGTAAATAAATTGAAAGGAAATTACTTTTTGATACACGGCACGGGCGACGATAACGTCCATTTTCAGAATGCCGTAATGCTGGAAGACGCCCTGATAAAAGCCAACAAGCAATTCCGAAGTTTTTATTATCCAAACAAAAGCCATGGCATCAGTGGGGGCAATACCCGCTTGCATTTATATACCATGATGACGGCTTTTTTGGTAGAAAACCTATAAATCAAAAATACTTGGTAAAATACTAGACTTGGAAAATGAAACAAAAAAATCAATCAAGCAGTTATAGCTTTTTTGTATATTGTATTATGGTTCGCTATGAGCAATTAGCATTAGGCTACTGGCTTGATACACAAATAATTACGATATTGACGTAAACTGATTTTGTCCAAGTACTTAAACCAAAATAACTTATGAATACACTTGTTGGTAGTAACATCGGCCTTGTTCATTTAATATCAGGAGTTTTTGCTCTTGTGTTGGGCGGTTTTGTGATTGTTCTAAAAAAAGGAACAGTATTTCACCGAAAGGTGGGCTACTGTTATGTCGTTGCCATGACGATTATGATACTCTCTTCGTTTGGTATTTATCGATTGTTCGGAAAATTCGGCCTTTTCCATTTCTTTTCGTTAGTCTCTACTTTTACATTATTGGCGGGTATGCTCCCAATGTTTAAGAAGGTACGAACTCCAAAAGATTTTGAGACCCATTTTAAGCGAATGTATTGGTCGGTGGTGGGGCTTTATGCTGCCTTTGCCGCAGAGAGTTTTGTCAGGATTCCAAAATTTGGGGGCTTTTGGGCGGCAGTGGCTTGGAGTTTTGTGTTGGTTTTTATCGTTTGTTTTATTGCCTTCATAAAAATGAGACCCGTTTGGTCCAAAAAATTCGGAAAAGGCAGGATTGAACCAAAACCCGTTTCTTGATAAATTGAAGCTGTTTAAACTTATTTCTTTCCGCCAAAATTGACTCTTTTTCAACTAGACTTTAGCTTTTTTATCGACCGTAGCGATGCTACGCTCGTTCTACTACGGCTCAAAAACCTTCGCCTAGTCAAAAAATAGCCTAATTTTGCCCTAAAATTAAAAGTTTAAACAGCTTCATCAAAAAAGGCTATCCAATATATCGGATAGCCTTTTTTGATGATTCGATTTTTATTGTCTTATACTTCTGTTGCTGGTGCTTCAGGGGCAGCTTCTTGTTCCGTAACGGCCTCTTGTTCCGTAACGGCCTCTTGTTCTACACTCGTAGGGCTTTCTTCTGATTTTTGTTCAAAAATTTCGGGCATTGCCTTGGCCAAAATATTATACCAAGCTACCATTTTTTTCACATCAGAGCCATACACTCGCTCACGGTCTATTTCGGGGGCTACGGTTTCTACAAATTCGTATAAATCACGGTCGGAGGCCGTTTTGGCATCAATCCCAAGTTCTAAACCATATTTTTGGTTAAATCTCGACCAAATTTCCGCCAATGGCAAATTAGCTTCCTGGACTTCTTTGGTATAAATAGAGATGTCTTTCAATACCGATACTCGTGCTTGGGCGCCTACTACGGTTTTTGTTTTTTTGGCATCAATGGTTTCTACAATTACACCAGACCGAGTGGGCTTAATAATTTTATACAAACCTGGTTTGCCCGAAATATTAGCAATTTCTTTTAATGCTTCCATTTATTATTTTATTGGTTGAAAAATTAAATCAGACTGTATTGTTTGGTCTAATTAGCTTGCAATTTAATCATTTTTACTCAAACCTACTCTAAAATCACATCATAAAGCCACTCCTTTGGGTATTCTATTCGATGCTAATCATCACATCATAAAGCCACCCCAGTTGGGGTGGCTTTATGACTCAAAACCTTAATTTACCAATTACTTGTTAGTTCCAGCACGTATCATGGCACATCTAAAACCGATGGTTGATGTTGCTGAATCTTGAGCCAAATACCTGCGGTTACCTGGTGATAACCAATAGGCTACGTCTGCCCAAGAACCTCCTTTATAAACCCTTACTTTGTCGTCAATCAATGAATTACTGCCTTTATAATCATAATTTTTAGAATCATCTAAAAAGCCATTTCTACGAATCGGGTTCAAATCGCTTACGTCTTCAAACGACA
>JAYWHL010000384.1:0-7799 GCA_043777715.1 Cytophagaceae bacterium
GTATTTCCGTGGTTGGTGGCTCACCAAACACCTTTGCGTAAGCAATTTGTATTTCCGTGGTTGGTGGCTCACCAAACACCTTTGCGTAAGCAATTTGTAAAAATGTCCATTACTCATGCCTTCTTAATACGGTCTTTACCTAAATTTATCTTTCAATCTTGAAAATCCTATTTTTTCCGTTTTTATTATTTTCGTTTGTTACACTGGCTCAAAAAATTGAGGTAGGGGCAGGCATTGGTGGGCTTCATTATAAAGGAGACATTAGCCCCAATTTCCACCCAAGTTTTGTAAAACCTGGAGCAAATATTTTTTTTAGGTATAATCTTAGCAGGTCGATGTCGTTTAAGGCACAAGGCATGATTGGCGGTTTTGGAGCCGATGAAACCAAAGTAAACGACCCGCTTAATCAGGCCCGTGGTATGAGTTTTACCACCAAAGTCGCCGAAGCAGGCATACAGGCCGAATATAACTTTTTGACCTATAAAAATACCCGCCAAAGCCGTAACTTTAGTCCATATCTTTTTGCAGGAGTGGCCTTGGCCAGTACCCGTTCCACCAACTCTGTTACAGGTACAACCGATAGGCTACCTTTGGTTATTCCGTTTGGAGTGGCCATGAAAGGGCAAATTAGAGGCAGTTGGGGTTGGGGAGCCGAATTTGGTACTCGCAAAACCTTTAGCGACTATCTTGATAATTTTGGCCAAGATAGCTTTCCTAATAGTCAAAACCGTCTCTCTCAAGCCGACTATACCAGCAAGGATATGTATTATTTCACAACTTTCAGCATCAGTTACACTTTCTATAAAGTAGTTTGCCCAGACTAACTTATGATTTTTGATAACCCTATTTTTGAACAAAAAGCCCCCAATATTCCAGTTGTGGGCTTTTTTAATGGCTTCTTTTTTAATGAAAAATTCTTATTTTGATTCCCTTTCATAATTTCGTAAATTTGCTAATTGTTTGCGAGCAAAATTTGAAAATCTTTCCAAAAAGAACCTCAAGTATCATCTTTTGCACCAAGCCAAAATCTTATTTAAGGCTTGTTTTATAAAATATCGAACAAATTAATTGGGTAAAATTACAGTGAAAGAAAACATAGACAAAGACAATTTGCCCAAACACATAGCCGTTATAATGGACGGGAATGGTAGGTGGGCAAAAAAACAAGGTGTCTTTAACAGAGTATTTGGCCATAGAAGTGCTATAAAAGCCGTACGAGAAATTATTGAAGGTTGTGGCGAGTTGGGTGTTGGATATTTGTCTTTGTATGCTTTTTCAACCGAAAACTGGAACCGTCCACAAGATGAAGTAAATGCCCTGATGGAACTGTTGGTGCATACTATCAGAGAAGAAGTGCCAACGATGCTCAAAAACAACGTACGCCTGATGACCATTGGCCACACGGCAAGTTTGCCCAAAGCATCGCAAAACGAGCTGGCCGAGGCTATTCAAAAAACAAGCCACTGCACGGGGCTTTCGGTGGTGTTGGTGCTAAGTTATAGTGGCAAATGGGATATTGTTCAAGCCACTCAACAAATTGCCCAACAAGTTGCCCAAGGTGTATTACAGCCCAGCGACATAACAGAGGAACTTTTCCAAAAGCATTTACATACCAATAGTCAGGAAATTCCAGACCCCGAACTAATGATACGTACCAGTGGCGAAATGCGGATTAGTAATTTTATGCTTTGGCAATTGGCTTATTCCGAACTCTATGTGATTGATACCCTTTGGCCAGATTTCAGAAAAGAGCATTTACACGAAGCTATTTTGGATTACCAACAACGAGAACGTCGGTTTGGCAAAACAAGCGAGCAATTACAAAAGCCTTGACCACAATAAGACGACCGACCCGCCGTAGTCTTCCAAAAATATAAGAAATAGAAATAAGAAAATTTGTCAGTCAAAAAACCAATTGGTTACGAAATATCATTTATGAAAAAATATAGTTTTTTACTAGCCTTAGTTTTGTTGAGTAGCCTAGCAGCCCATGCCCAAGTAGGTTTGCGTAGGGGGAGTGCCAGCAAAACCATTGGCAATGCCAGCAACACATCAGAGTTTGACTATGCCGCCCCAAAAGAATATATCGTTGGGGGGATTATACTCACAGGCACAAAATATTTAGATGCCAACTCTTTGCTTTCTACGACGGGGCTGAAAGAAGGCGACAAAGTTCGTGTGCCTGGGCCAGCCACTGCCGAAATTATTAAAAAACTGATAAACTCTGGCATATTAGATGATGTTCAGCTTTTTGTTACTAAACAAGAAGGCGATAAAATATGGTTTGAGGTAGAAGTAAAAGAACGCCCCCGACTGATGCAGCCACTTTTTGCTAATATCAGAAAAGGTGAAGCAGATGCCCTTGCCGACAAAGTGAAACTTGTAAAGGGTAAGATGATTACAGACGTAATGATTAAAAATGCAGAGTTGGGCATCAGAAGATTTTTCATGGAAAAGGGTTTTATGAACGTAAAAGTAAAGACTACCTCTATCGTAGATTCACTAAGAGCCAATCAAGCAACGTTGAAGTTTTTTATTACCAAGGGAGATAAAGTAAAGATAAATCAAATCGTTTTTGAAGGCCGTACCGAAATGCCAGAAACTACCCTCCGTAGAAAAATGAAAGGTACAAAACAACAACGCTTTGGTAGGATATTTACACCGTCTAAGTTTATTCCCAAAAAATTTGAAGAAGACAAAGAAAAACTGATTGAATTTTATAACAAAAAAGGTTACAGAAATGCTCGTATTACCTACGACACCGTAACGGCAAATGATGGCAAGAGCGTAAACGTAAAAATTAAGATAGAAGAAGGCCGTAAATTCTTCTTTAGGAATATCACGTGGGCAGGTAATTTTATTCATGCCGATTCGGTACTTACAGAAATCTTAGCCATAAAAAAAGGCGATGTGTATGACCTTGAAGAGATGAACAAAAAAATCAATGGTATTCCTGCCAACGACGTAAGTTCGCTATACATGGACGACGGCTATTTGTTTTTTAATACCGATGTTGAGGAATCGCTGATAGACGGCGACTCGATAGACGTTGTGATTAGAATAAACGAAGGCAAACAAGCCACTATCAATAAAATTATTTTGAATGGCAACACCAAAACCAATGACCACGTAGTGATGCGGGAGATAAGGACATTGCCAGGTCAAAAATTTAGCAAAACGCAACTCATTCGTACCCAAAGAGAATTACAACAATTGGGCTATTTTAACCCCGAAAAAATTGGTCTTAACCCTGTGCCACACCAAGACGGTACGGTGGACATTGAATATACCGTAGAAGAAAAACCCTCTGACCAAATAGAACTTTCGGGTGGTTGGGGAGGTTTTGTAGGCTTTATTGGTACTTTGGGGCTAACGTTCAATAACTTTTCGGCCAAAAACATTACCAATCTCAAAGCCTACCGTCCCTTGCCTTCGGGTGATGGCCAAAAACTTTCGATACGCTTCCAAGCCAACGGAAGGCAATTTCAAAACTATTCGCTCACTTTTACCGAACCTTGGTTAGGGGGCAAAAAACCAACTTCATTGTCGGTTTCGCTTAATCAGAGTATTTATAACCTTTTTGATTTTAGTCAGAGCAATACCAACGGCTTCAATAACCCATACAGTAATTTTGGCGGAGGAGGTTTTGGTGGTGGAGGTTTAGGTGGTGGAGGTTTTGGTGGCGGAGGCTTTGGCCAAAGCATAGCTGGGCTAGAGCCTATTGGCCACTTCAACACAACGGGGCTAACCTTTAGCTTGGGCAGAAGATTAAAATGGCCTGACGATTTTTTCTCGTTGAGTAATTCCCTAACTTTCCAATTGTATGATGTAAAAAATGCAGGATTTTTGGGGGCTTTTTATCCTGAAGGAAAATCTACAAACATTACCTTCAATACTACTATTTCCCGAAACAGCATCGACCAACAGCAATTTCCACGAACGGGGTCATCGTTTACATTAAGTAGTACTTTTACACCGCCTTATTCGCTTGTAAATAAAAGTTTAGTGGCATTGGACGCAACCGAAAAAAATAGATTGGTTGAATATTATAAGTTTATGTTTGATGCCTCTTGGTTCAAAACCGTAGTTGGTAAATTGGTTCTTAGCACGAGGGCTCACATGGGCTTTTTGGGTGCTTATAACGAATCGTTGGGGATTGGCCCTTTTGAAAGATTTGTGCTTGGTGGCTCGGGTATGCAGTTTAATAACTTTACTTTGCCTAGAGATATTATCAGTTTAAGAGGCTACAAAGACCTTTCGTTAGAGCCTTTTGATGCCAAAAGCCAAAGGGGAGGTATCGTGTATAACAAATTTGTGGCCGAACTCCGTTACCCTGTGTCATTAAATCCATCAGCTACAATATTTATTTTGGCCTTTGCCGAAGGCGGTAACAACTGGGCTAGTTATGGCGATTTCAAGCCCTTCGACCTCAAGCGTTCGGCTGGGGCAGGGGCGAGAATATTTATGCCAGCCTTTGGTTTGATAGGCATTGACTGGGGTTATGGTTTTGACCAAATACCCGCCTACCGTAGTGGTGTGGCAGGTGGCGCCCAGTTCCATTTTAGCATTGGGCAGGTACTTAGGTAAATATTCATAATCAATAATTCAACTATATCTTGTCCGAATTTTCAGAATGAAGCTCTCAAAAAACTCATTTTTTTTAGTAATTTTGACCCTCGTATTTGGCTCAATGGCCAATGCCCAAAAATTTGGATATATAGACTCTGAATTTATTACCTCCAAAATGCCCGAGTACAAAACTACTTTGGCCGAAATGGACAAATGGACAGAAAAGTGGACAAAAGAAATATCGGATAAATATGGCGAAATAGAGGTAATGGAGCGAAAGTTTAGGAGCGAAGAGCCACTTTTGACCGAAGTTATGAAACAAGAACGCCAAAAAGCTATTGCCGACAAAGAGCTGGTGTTGAGAGAGTTACAAAATAAAGTTTTTGGCTACAACGGGTTACATTATCAAAAACAAAAAGAAATAATGAAACCGCTCATCGACCAAATAGCAAAGGCAGTGGAGAAAGTAGCCCGACAAAAACAACTGATGATGTTGTTTGACAAAGCCAGCGAAGGTATGATGATTATTTATTCTGACCCTCGCCATGATTATACCGACTATGTACTAGAAGAACTTGGGCTAGACACCGATACTGAAAAAGAGAAAGAAACCCAAAAAGAAGTAATTACAAAACCCCAAAATAAACCACAAACCAAAACCCCAAAACGAGAATGAGGTAGTTTTGACAATGCAAAAGCAAGTGTTGATGATTTTAAGTTTTATTAACAAAACCAAGAGTTACTCAACAATGCCCAGCTAGTCTAATAAAGGAAATCAATCTCAAAAAAACAAAACAAAAAGATGAAAGCTAAACTATTATTGGCCGTACTGGCTGTGATGACTGTTTTTTCGGTAAATGCACAAAACTTCAAGATTGGCTACACCAATGTAGATGCTATTTTGGTAGAGATGCCAAAGTTTAAGGACGTTCAAGAACAATTGGGCGTAAAACAAAAGCAATACGAGAAGTTAATTACCGAGAAAAAAACAGAGTATGATACGAAAGTAAAGGAGTTTCAACAAAACGAAAAAACTTGGTCGGATTTAATCAAAGCGGATAAAATTAAGGTTATTCAAGCATTGGAGCAGTCTATTCAAGAATTTGGCCAAAATGCACAGCAGGATTTGCAAAAAAAACAAGGCGAATTATTGCAACCACTATTGACGGAAGTTCAAAATGCGATTGATGTTGTGGCCAAAGATTTGGCTTATGCCTATATCCTAAACACTGCGGCCGATGCCTCATCAACGCCATTGTTGCTACACGCCGACCCACAGTTTGATATTACAGAGGCAATATTCAAAAAGATGAATATTACGCCAAAGCCAAAAACTGCCGCTCCAGCACCAACACCAAGCCCAACAACGCCTAAGAAAAACTAGGATTGTTTCGGTATATTTTCAAAAAGCCCTTGTTGATGCAAGGGCTTTTTTGATGTTTGGACTTTTCTTGCTTTGAGAACAAAACAATTCAGGACTTGTTTTAATCTCAAAACAGAATTTAGGGTCAATTTTGTATCTTTGTGAGGCTAAAAGTTGCCAAAATTATTAAAATAAGATTGTTACATGAGTCAAAATTCAGAGAAATTACGCCTAAAATTAAGGGCTGATAATAAAGGTTGGAAAAAATGGGGGCCGTATCTGTCTGAACGCCAGTGGGGTACGGTTAGAGAAGATTATTCGGCCAATGGCGATGCTTGGAATTATATCAGCCATGATGCTGCACGCTCAAAAGCCTATCGTTGGGGCGAAGACGGCATTGGTGGCCTTTGCGACAATAAAGGCCATTTGAATATTGGCTTTGCGTTTTGGAATCATAAAGACCCTATCATCAAAGAACGCCTTTTTGGCCTTACTGGCCCACAAGGAAACCATGGCGAAGACGTGAAAGAACTGTACTATTACCTAGATAGTACGCCCACGCATTCGTACATGAAAATGCTTTATAAATACCCACAAAGGGCGTTTCCGTATCAAGACCTTACCGATACCAACGCTCGCCGAAGCAAGGAAGAACCCGAATATGAGTTAATTGATACAGGTGTTTTTGACAAAGACGAGTATTTTGACATAGAAATAGAGTATGCCAAGGCCGACGAACAAGATATTTACATAAAACTTACCGCACATAACAGAGGCAAAAAAGCTGCACCCATTACCCTTTTGCCAACAATATGGTATAGAAACACATGGAGTTGGGGCTATGAAAACTATGCCTACAAACCCATGCTAACGGGTATTGCCAATACCCAAGTGGAGGTAAATCATAAACTTTTTGGGAAGCATAAATTATACTGCGAAGCCGCCGACGAATTACTGTTTTGTGAAAACGAAACCAATTCGGAACGGCTATATGGCAATCCTAATCCAAAACCATATCCCAAAGACGGTATCAATAATTATATTGTTTCGGGCGATGTTTCGGGTGTAAATCCCAACCATATTGGCACAAAAGCCTCGGCCAAATATAGCCGAATAGTTGAGGGAGGCCAAAGCACGACCGTTAAACTAAGATTTGTAAACCATTCAGTATCAGACCCTTTTGGTGGTTTTGAAGATATGTTTGCCAAAAGAATACACGAGGCTAATACTTTTTATGACGACATTCAGCAAAATATTACAGACCCCGAAATGAAGGCCATTCAGCGACAAACTTATGCTGGAATGTTGTGGACAAAGCAATTTTATTATTACAACAACGAAGAATGGCTCAACGGCGACCCCGCCCAACCCAAGGTAAGTCCTCACCGAAAATATGGCCGAAATTCAACATGGAAACACCTATACACCGCCAATATTTTATCGATGCCCGACAAATGGGAATATCCTTGGTTTGCGGCTTGGGACTTGGCCTTTCATACCGTGCCATTGGCTAGGCTAGACCCTGATTTTGCCAAACGCCAATTGGCCGTAATTCTCCGTGAATACTATATGCACCCCAACGGCCAGATTCCTGCTTATGAATGGAATTTTTCGGATGTAAACCCGCCTGTTCATGCTTGGGCAACTTGGAAAGTATATGAAATAGACAAAGAAATGAACGGTAAAGGCGATGTGATTTTCTTGGAAAGGGTTTTTCATAAATTACTCCTCAATTTTACGTGGTGGGTAAACCTCAAAGACGAAACAGGCAATAATATTTTTGGTGGAGGATTTTTGGGAATGGATAATATTGGCGTGTTCGACCGTTCTGCCGAACTGCCAACGGGCGGGCATCTTGAACAAGCCG
>JAYWHL010000385.1:0-2815 GCA_043777715.1 Cytophagaceae bacterium
AAAATCAAAGATAACCAAAAATCAAAAATGTAGAAGTCATCAAACCTTATTTGTTAAATGGCTATCAGCAATTAGCTCTTCGTACTGGGACAATTTTATAAAATGTAACGCAATTTTCCCAAATTATGGGGACTGCAATTCGGGAGAATTGCGTTACACTCGAATTATCAACAGAAATTGTCTGGTACGAAGAAAATCTTAATATTTTGTGGTTTGATATACATTCGGTAAGTTTACTCAACAATAAAAATGCTCATCATGGAAGGTATCACTGTCCTAACCACCCAAAACGTTGCCCTAGAATATACTCCTGCCAGTATTGGCCACCGCATGGCCGCCGCCCTCATCGACGACGTTATCCGTTTGGCTTGGATTCTTATTTTTATAAAAATAACCAGCGAGCCAGGCGTAATAAATCTTACCCTTTTTGTGTATCTACCGCTCATTTTTTATCCTTTACTCACCGAAATTTTCTTTAATGGCCAAAGCATTGGCAAACGAGCCATGAGAATCAAAGTACTAATGCTAGATGGTACAGCCCCCACAGTAAGTGCTTATCTGATAAGATGGATGTTGAGACTTATAGACACCACGCTGATGTATGGTGTTGTGGCACTGGTAACGGCCGCCATAAACGGTAAAGGCCAACGCCTTGGCGACATTGCCGCAGGTACTACGGTTGTAAAAATACGCCCTCCTGTGGGGCTAAGGCATATCTTGCCCGACAAACTAGAGGTTAATCATCAAGTTCAGTTTCAAGAAGTTACCACACTAACCGACCAGCACATTGCTATTATCAGAACGGTACTCCGCAAAGGAATAGAAGAACATAACCATAGTATTATCAAATATACAGCCCTACGGGTACGTAAAATTTTGGGCATTCACAACAATATTCCTTATAATAGTGTCGAATTTTTGGAAACCATAATGAAAGATTATATCGCCAAAACCGAAGGATAATCAAGTTTGTGCATTTCAGAAGCCCTTAGCCACGTATAAAATGATGGCATTGTCAGTAAAATTTCAGAAATTTACATTCCCACCTTTTTAATGTATGAATGAACAATTTATTGAAATATTATACCTGCGTTATCATTTGCTTTTTGAACTTTGTGCCAAAAACTTTTGGCCAAAGTGCCTATCAAGTCCAAGTAAATGCCCCCAGTATTGGAAACCCCTGCCCCAACTATAAATTCTATACCCTCGACCACACGGGCCTTAAAAAAGACTCCATCTCGGCCTATCGTGGGCAGGTGCTTGTGTTGGAGTTTTGGGCAACCAACTGCCGCCCGTGTATTCCAGCGATGGATAATTTTGAAATCATGGAAGCAGGTTTTGGAAAACAAATGAAAGTACTGGAAATAACCAACGAAGACCGTAACAAAGTAGAGCATTTTTTGACCAAACACCCCTCTGGTACTAGCATAGTGCTAGACCTTGACAACAAGCTAAACACAGCGTTTTATCATCACCTGATACCGCATACCGTGCTGATAGACCCTCAGGGAATAGTTAGGGCGTTTACATCACCCGAGCAGGTTTCGAGTAATGTTATCAGGCAATTGCTTAATAATCAAGAAATTAGCATAAAACCAAAACACGAATACGACCCTAACGCCAAACCTATTGATTCGGACTTGTCGAGGGCTTTGGACAATGCCGCCCAAAGTGTTTTTCAGTCTGATACACCAAACACCACACAAATTGCCACTCCAAAAACAGAAACGAGTACTGCCATTATGCTTTTGTCGCAACATCAGGCAGGGTTAAGTTCTGAAATAAGATGGGAGTCCGACCGCCACGTTAAGTTTATCAACTGTCCCTTAACCGTGATATATCAATCGCTTTTCGATGTTCCCAATAGCCACGTTGTGCTAGAAGTCCCGTCCGAAAACCTCCTTAAATATTCTTACGAAGATAAAAACTCGTATTGTTTGGAACTGGCCATTCCAAAGTTTATGGACAAAACCTTGGCTCAGTTTGGTCAGCAACAATTGGCAACCATGTTCGACCTCAAGGCCAAGCTAACTACCTGCGAACGAGAGGTTTATGTGATTCAAGATGAAAATTTTATTGAAAAATCAAATCCTAATTCAAAAAGTACATTAAAAGATTTGATAAATTTTTTAGAAAATCTACCTTCAAACTACGGCACGCCCGTTATCAACGAAAGCACCCTGCCCAGCCAAAGCCCCATAGACCTCGACTGGTTTGCCACCAATACCGAAACAATCGAAAACAAATTATTATCTTTGGGCTTGAAAAGAACTAAGAAAAAAATAACCATGGAGTGCCTTATTTTATACGAAAAAACAGATATAGGTTTGAGAAATGAGTAGATTTTGATTGAAAAGCTAAGTTTTTGATAAATAAAATCTATTGGCTTTCTTGATAAGTACAAAAAATTAACCACAAACTGAGTGCTGGATAATTTTACAAAATATAGCATAACACCGAGATTTGTCTAGGAATATTGCTTTCGCAAAGGTGGTTGGTGAGCCACCAACCACGGAAAAGGACAATTTTCAAAAGAATGCAAAAGACGTAGGGACGAATAGCATTCGTCCAGCCCCTTTAATTGAAGACGAATGCTATTGGGCAACATTTGCTCGTCCCTACAATTTAAAATTGTCCAGCACTCAGGCTTTTTAGTTGTTGATTGTTCTGCTTGATTGCTTTCGCAAAGCTGGTTGGTGAGCCACCAACCACAGAAAAGGCCACCAACCACGGAACAAAATTAGTTTGCATTATTATTATAATTCTTTGTATATCAAGCCTATACCGAGTGTCGGCCAGCACAGCTTATTGCTTA
>JAYWHL010000386.1:0-2813 GCA_043777715.1 Cytophagaceae bacterium
AAATCGACTAAGTACCAGTTTTTGTTTACTAAAAAATGGTTAATTAGTTTAGTTTTGCCAGGCGTTTGTGATGTTTTGGCGAGGTCTTTTTGTTGCAAAACACTATTGATTAACGAAGACTTCCCAACATTTGAACGACCAATAAAAGCGTATTCGGGCCTGTCTGGGCTAGGGCATTTTAGATAATCGGTGTTGCTTTGCACAAATGTTGCCTGATAGGTTTTCATCTACTATTTTGTTTTGATTTTAAACTTTTAATCTTTTTGTTCTTGACGAATGTTACTTTCAAGGCACAAAGGTAGTCTCAATACAGGTATTCATCGTTTATATTAATTAAATATTGTGTTTTGCACTATTGATTTCTAATCAAACAATAATATATTTGTATTTGTATAAATATTACATTATAAAATTATTTCACATCTTAAATCGTTTTCACCTAAACCCAACATCCAAATCAACATGAAGAACAAGTATTTTTCCCTGTTCGTTCAAGTGCTGACGCTTAGTATTCTAAGCACCAGCCTTTCGTTTGCACAAAATGCAAACTCATTACCCCCTGCCAATGTGCCTGGCAAATGTTACGCACAATGTTTGAAACCAACACAGTTTACCACCAAATCTGAACAATACATAGCCAAGCAAGCTGGTAGCCGTTTGGAAGCAGTTGGTGCTGTAACCGCTACCGAAACCCAATCTTACACTGCCAAAGAAGCAGGAAAGCGTTTGGAGGTAGTGCCTGGTTCTTACAAAACCGTAACAGAGTCGGTATTGGTTAAAGAAGCTAGTAAGCGTGTAGAGATTATTCCTGCGGTTTACAAAACTGAAACAGAAAGTGTATTAGCTAGAGAAGCCTACACTAAATTGGAGGTTACACCAGCCGTTTACAAAACAGAAACAGAACAATATGTAGCTAAGGAGGCATCTAAGAGATTAGAGGTAATTCCTGCAACCTACAAAAGTGTTTCGGAGCAAGTATTGGTTAAAGCCGCAGGTAGCCGTTTGGAGATTATCCCAGCCGAGTTCAAAACAGAAACTGCACAGTATGTAGCCAAAGCCGCTTCTAAAGTTTTGACGGTAACACCAGCCGTTTACAAAACCGTAACAGAACAAGTTTTGGTTAAAGAAGCCTCTACGGTATTGACAGGCTTACAGTCGGCTTTCAGAACTGAAACCGTACAGTATGTAGCCAAAGCAGCAGGCAAGCAATTGGTTGTTGTACCTGCTGAATACAAGACCGTAACCGAGCAAGTGTTGGTAAAAGAAGCCATCACTCAATTGGTAACAACGCCTCCTGTATATGAAACAATAACTGAGAAAGTTAAAGTAAAAGATGCCTTCACTAAATTTGATAAAGGCAAGGCCGACCCAACTTGTTTGTCTGCTAACCCAGAAGACTGTCGTGTATTGTGTTTGGTAGAAGTACCTGCCGAATACAAAACCATCACAAAGCAAGTATTAAAAACTCCTGCTGGCACAAAAGAAGTAAGCACTGCGGCACAATATACTACCATTACAAAGCAAGTATTGTCTCGTCCAGCTTCGGTACAGGAAACTAATATTCCTGCACAATATGCAACCTATACTAAGCAAGTATTCTTGGGTGCTGTTGGTGGTGGAGCAGGTAGCGGAGACGATGCCTACGCCAAAGCACAGACCGTAGCTGCACAATATGCTACGATTACAAAGCAAGTATTGGTATCGGCGGCTTCGGTAAGAGAGGTTGATGTTGCCGCTGTTTATGCTACTTACACAAAACAAGCTGTGGCTCGCCCTGCTTCTACTCGTGAAATCGCTATCCCAGCCGACTACGCAACTATCACCAGACAAGTATTGGAGAAAGACGCAAGCGTAAGAGAAATCCCAGTTCCTGCCGTATATGCTACTCGTAGCAAGCAAGTATTGGTTTCGGCTTCTGCCGCTCGTGAAACTACTATCCCTGCCGAATACAAAACCATTACAAAACAAGTGTTGGTGTCGGCGGCAACTTCTCGTGAAATCGAAGTACCAGCCGTATATGCTACTCGCAGCAAGCAAGTGTTGGTATCGCCAGCTCGTACAAAAATCATAGAAATCCCTGCTGAATACAAAACTATCACTAAGCAAGATGTAGCTTCTGCTCCTTCTACTCGTGAGGTTGAGATTCCTGGCCAAACGGCTACTTATACCAAAACCGTTGTTAAATCTGCGGCTCGTACGTCAGAAATTCCAGTAGCCGCAGAATACGGTAATTATTCTACTGCCACACTGGTATCTAACAGTACTTATGCTGAGTGGGTAGAGATTATCTGCGATGCCAAATTGACTACCGAAAAAATAGTTAAAATTCAGAAAGCATTGAAAGCCAAAGGGTATGACCCAGGCCCAATGGACGATGTAATCGGGCCACGCACACGTGCTGCCTTGATTCAGTTCCAGAAAGACAATAATTTACCTCAAGGTAATCTTAACCTTGAAACCCTCAAAGCCCTTGGAATCGACTATTAATAGTTTTTTCCTAAAGTCTTAGATTTTTTAGCAAGAAAGCAGGTTTTTGGGGCATTGCTCCGAAAACCTGCTTTTTTTTATACCGCTTTTATACGATTCCTTCTTTCAAAAAATCGTGTAAATGCACAAATCCAAGTACTTGCTGCCCTTGGGTTACAACCAATTGCGTTATGTTTTTATCCTGCATAAGCCCCAAAGCATGAACGGCGTATTCGTCGGCATCTACCGTTTGAGGGTTTATTGTCATTATTTCTTTAGCCAAAAGCGTATTATAATGCTCAAATTGATTAAGCATTCTACGTAAATCTCCGTCAGTAATGATTCCT
>JAYWHL010000387.1:0-2811 GCA_043777715.1 Cytophagaceae bacterium
TGGCTTTTGTCTTGGTTCATTACCTTGCCCGCCATGGTTTCGTCGTGCATTTGCCCCCTTGGTCGGTTTTTTACTTTGTGGGCTATCAAAATGCCCTCAACCACTTCTTTTACGTCTCTTCTAAAGGCAGGATAGGGGTACTCGAACCGCTCATTGGTGGCCATTATCCTACGTTCATTAAATATGCTCAATAGCTGTATCATTCGCACATCAGTACAGGCTATTATCATGGCATCTACGGCATGGTGGCGGTGGTCGTCTCGGTTTTTTATATTATTGATGGGGTTTAGCACGTGGTTTAGACCCCAAAGTTTGCGTAATTGTGCCGTGGCTGCTCCCATGGTTGGCTGTACGTTACTACAAATTTGGCCTAGGTATTCTTTGGCAGCCACGGCCAAAAACTGTGTTTCGTTTAGTTGCTGTGCCGCCATTTCTAGGGGCATTTGTTGTAGTACAAATTTCTTTATTTTCGAAATATTCCTTTTGCCGTTTCGGGTTAGTTCTTTCACTCGGCTCAATATTTCGTCATATTGGGGTTGGTCTATGAGGCTTTGAGCAAGCATTTCGTAAGGCATTCGGTTATTTTTTAGGCCATTAAACGAAACATGACAAAGGGTTTTGTTCTGAAACGAATCATCAAAACTACGGCTATGGGGCAGAATATGCTCTATTTCGTACTGCATACTAAATAACTCGCTTTGGTTTATTTGATTACCTGTATAGGGGCATCTTTGATTACACTCTTTCCATAATTTATACTTTAGAATGTCATTGGCTCTTACATCGGCTTCGGTATTAAAACCCTGAAAATTATTAATCAATTCTTGAATAATTTCCCTGTTTTCTTTGTTACTGGCACTGTTTTTTGCCACCAGAGACTCCCGTTGTTCTTTGGGCATTTTCAGTTCTCGTGCCAACTCTATTCGTATCACATCGGGTTTTATGGCATATTCGGCAATGAGGGTGTTTACCACCTTACGGAGTTCGTGCAAGCCTTGGGTAACGATGGGACTATTTATTTTTTTGTTAAACGGACTCAACACATTGGCCAACGTTCCCAACTCCGATTTTTTACTATGATGATACCCCGCCTCCAAACAGGCTTGGCTATAATCAAGATTTTTTTCTTTCATCAAAGGCAAAATCTTGTGCATGGCTTTTTGGCTTAGTTCGGCATAGCTTTTTTCAAAAGAAACCTTTGTCAATTTTTTACATTGGTCATCGTTTAAGCCCCATTTTTCGGTACCATATTTTTTGAGCCAATCGTTATCTTCGGCGTCATAAATTATCTTCCAGTGTTTTTCTTGCTCTTCTTGGTTCAAATCGTTCCATTGTTCCAGCCCCAAAACGCCTATCATGGCTTGGGCTGTAACGTTACCTTTTATTTTGCGGTCGTTGTCATAATTGCAAGAGTAGCCTTCGCCCAATTTCCATAATTTCATCAATTGTTGAACGCTTTGTTCTTTACTAACCGACAATTTTTGATAGGCTTTGTGCTTTTCTTCTACGCTTAGGGCGTCATAATTTCGATTTAGGCCAACAATTCTAACACTATTCAGTTGGTCCCAAATCCTAAATTCTTGAAAAACCAAGGCACTTTTGGGGCTTCTTCTGCTTTTAGGCTCAAAAGTACATTGGCCAATATTCCCTTTTTGAGATTTTAATGCTCGCTGAAAGTAGATGACGTATTCTTTCAAAAAATCATATAGGTTTTTATCCTTCCATATCTCTTGCTGTCGGGCTTTGCTATGTCGCCTAACCACGGTTTCATAAGTAATAGGTTTTTGTATTTCTGGGTGAAATTTTAATTGCGATTGCCATAAGGCATCAAATTCTGCTAGGTATTGGCTTCTTAAAATATACCTATTTCTGATTCTCACTTGGTGAGGGTCAAGGCTGGCCAAATACTCGCCCAAGGTTCTGAAATTTCCAGCATCAATGGCTTCTTGCAATTCGGTTATGCCACGTTTGCCAGTTTTTTCATCACCCGTATAAAGTTTACTTTTCTCTCCGTCTTCATCGCTACTGCTTTTGCGTGAACTTTTAAAGCCTCGCCTTTTAGAAAGATGAATAAAAATACGAGCCAATTCTTCAAGGCTTATCGCTTCGTCTAAAGCCTTTTTTCGTAGTGCGTAAGGGTTTTTTTGAAGAACAATTTCTAGCGAAGATTCCTGCCGTGGCAACCAGCCTAGGTCTTGACAAATGGCAATGAGCAAGTTTTGGCGTTCGGACCGTCTAAAAATTTGCCGTCTTACTTGCCTTTTTTCTCTACGGGTTACATTTCGGGGCGACTCTTTGCCCAATGGCGAGGCATCGACCCCAGCCTGAAAAATCCTCGAACCTGCCGTAATGATTCTCTTTTGGGTTTCGTCATAAAGGCAGTAACCAATCGAAGCTACGCCTAAATCAAGACCTAATATTATTTTTGACATAGAAAAATTTGGTTTATAACAATCAATATCGTAGGTTTGAATCACTATAACAAATTCAATTGTGAAATTTCCTTTTCACAATAAGGCATTCATTGCCGAAGGACATTAGTCCACGACCGCTGTTCTGCAGTGGTCTTTTTTTTGCGTTTAATTTTAATCAAATTGGATTAGATAACCGTGCCACACTTCTAAAGCGTGGCACGGTTATTTATTCAAATCTTTGGTATGATTATTTTGTAAAATTATCCAGTCCGAGATAAGGAACGGGAAAACAACAACTTATAACATTTACACGATACTTTTATCGCTATTTAAAGCCTATTTTTCATTAAATAGCGGTGCTATTCGCCTCAAAATAGGCTATAACTACCAAGAAAAT
>JAYWHL010000388.1:0-2808 GCA_043777715.1 Cytophagaceae bacterium
GCCAATAAATATTATGATGGTGTTGTGGGTGCGTTTTTTAATGGCGTACTTGGTTTCCATGATATTATGGGAGACCAAATCGGGGTGGAAGCTGCCAATTCATACCTTAACCAATTAGGTTGCCCAGACGAAGTTACATTAGATGATGGTACAAAAGTGATTAATCCAAACTCCCCTACGAGCCAAATCGCACTTTTAAGATCTGTAAATGTAAATGCCCAACAAGGTGGAAATCCAGGTTTTCACGAATGGGCAACGATGTACGGCCTGAACAATTCTTGTAACTCAGTTTTAGACGTAGCATCAAAAACTACTTTTACAGGAGATGCAGCCGCAAAATTGAAGACCATACAAGCTTGGGCTTATTTTTGGAAAGGTTTTGCTTATTCAAGAATTGGATCAATGTATTATGCAGGTCTAATCAATAATACTGCGAGTGCTACAAACGGAAACTATGTAACGAAAGAAAAAGTAATTGAAGAAGCCAATGCTAATTTTGATAAAGCTGCCGCTCTATTGGCTGGATTATCAAGTGCTGGGTATCAAACAATCTTAGGACAATTAATTCCTGATTTTAGTCAAAGTGGTAAAGGTGGTATCCTAACATCGGCTCAGTGGATTAAGGTTATTAATACCATGAAGGCTAGAAACATCTTAGTTAATACGCCAATTGCTTCTATGACAGCCGCTCAATGGGGACAAGTTTTAACACTAACAAACGCAGGAATTACCTCGGCTGATAAAGTTTTTACAGGTAGCACAAATGGAAACGGTGACATATTCTCGGCCTCTACTTATAACGTAGCCGCTAGATGTGTAGGCTCTAATGCTTCGGGAGGAACTTATAAAGTTTCGGAAAGACTTATTCAAGATTTCAGAACTGGAGATAAAAGACTTGACCAAAACTTCACAAAAGTAGCGACTTGGATTGGTAACTCTGACCGTGGAAATGCATTCAATACTCGTTGGAGACTAATGGACGGTGGTACTGGTGTCAGAGACGGGGGTGTACCTGTAATGACCTATACCAACAGAACAGTGGGTGCTGGAGAAATGTATCTTGCTGGAAGTTATGAAGAAAACGAATTGATGAAAGCTGAGGCGAAACTTGCCACTGGTGATGTGGCTGGGGCAGTACAAAGCATCAACGCAGTTCGTACACTTCAAGGGGCGGGTTTAGCCCCATTAGCTTCTACCTCGGCAACCGCAGTTGCTGAAGAATTGAGAAGCGAAAGACGGGTTGCTTTGGCCTTTAGGGGTCTTTCGTTCTACGATGCTCGTCGTAGCGGAATCATAACATCAGGAAGAACAAACTGTGTTGTAGTTTCTAGAACGGGTGTTGTTAATACAAAAGCAAGTATTAAATATGGCTTTTTAGACTATTGGGACGTTCCAGATAATGAATTGGCATACAACCCTGCCGCAGCAGGAAGTGCTGCCATTAAAAATCCTAAATGATTTTAGTATTTTATTGATTTTTTGATAAAAACTCCTCGAATTAACTAAATTCGAGGAGTTTTTTAGTTTTATAATCCTTAACCCTAAAACATTTTCATGAAAAAAACCTTATTGCTCCTTTTTATAAGTTTCCAAAGTTTTGCCCAAATACAGTTTTCTGAAAAACTAGCCATTTCTATTATGGCAATCCATAAAGATTCTATCGTAACAAAAGAAGGAAAACCTGCCCGATGGGATTATGAACAAGGGCTTGTACTAAAAGCCATAGAGGAGGTTTGGGTAGCAACAGGCAAACCAGAATATTATGAATACATCAAAAAAAACATCGATAGTTTTATTGATGAAAAAGGAAATATTAGAACCTACGCTTATGACGAATTTAACCTTGATAATGTACTCACGGGTAGAGTTGTGCTTAGTTTGTATAGAATTACAGGCAAAGAAAACTATAAAATTGCTGCCGAAACTTTATTAAAACAAGTTCAGAATCAACCAAAAACACAAGAGGGCGGTTATTGGCATAAACAAAAATATCCTAACCAAATGTGGCTAGATGGCCTATATATGGCCGAACCGTTTAGTGCAGAGGCAGGAGAAATATTTCAAAATCCTGATTTATTAGACGAAGCCTGCAATCAATTGGTATTGATGTATAAACACGCCATAGACCCCAAAACGGGACTATTGTATCATGGTTGGGACGAAAGTAGGAAAGAAAAATGGGCAAATAAAGTTACTGGGCAATCGCCTAATTTTTGGGGAAGAGCCATGGGCTGGTATGCGATGGCTTTGGTTGATGTTTTAGATTATTTACCAAGCAATCACCCAAACAAAAAACAGTTGGTTCAACTATTGCAGAATTGTAGTTTGGCACTCGAAAAATACCAAGACCCCAAAACTGGTTGTTGGTGGCAAATATTAGATAAAGCCAACCAAGAAGGTAATTATTTGGAATCATCATCTACGGCCATGTTTTGTTATGCCTTGGCCAAAGCGAGTAGAAAAGGCTACATAGAAAAAAGATTTTCAAAAGTTGCCAATAAAGCCTATACTGGAATGTTGAAAAATTTTGTGATTCAACCTAAAGAAAATGAAATTTCTATCAATAAAACAGTAAGTGTTGGTGGGCTTGGGGGAAATCCATATCGTAACGGAAGCTATGAATATTATTTGAGCGAACCAATCAAAATGAATGATTTAAAAGGCGTTGGGCCTTTCATTATGGCAAGCCTTGAAATAGAAAAACTTCAAAATAATGCTGGCGAAAACAAAATAATTTTGCTAGACAACTATTTTAATAACGAATTTAGGAATATCCAAGAAAACAGGAAAGAGAGTTACCATTATACC